>NZ_CEVYAT010000158.1:0-3605 GCF_982402205.1 Parolsenella sp.
CCAGCAGCTGGCCGCCCAGCTGGGCGCGAGCCTCTACGAGGCCACGAGGGACAACCCCGAGCTTCGCGCTGGTCGTGAGGCACTCTATGACGGCATCGCCGCGTGTGACGAGGAGCGCGCCCGTTACCAGGAGCAGATCGACGCGCTCGAGGCCGAGTCTGCCGATGCCGCGCAGGCGGCCGTCACCTACACCTGCCCCTTCTGCGGTGCCCGCGTTGGCAACGACGACCTGTTCTGCAGCGGCTGCGGCAAGCCGATCGCCGAGATCAAGGCCGAGCTCTATGCACGCCAGCAGGCCCAGGCGCCCCGTCCCCCGCAGGAGGCGGACGAGCAGTAGGGAGGGGGGCGAGACGGACGCCCGCCTTGCCTTTGCATCCAAGCAAGAGAGAGGGCGTGCCGGGCAACGTGATGCTGCCCGGCACGCCCTTCTCGTGAGCTGCCTGATGCGTGGTGCCCCGCAACGGGGCTTGCGGGCGGGACGAAAGACACGTCCCCCTGTCCCACCTACTTGAACGTGAGCGTGTAGGTGTCGTCGAGGATCGAGACGCGGTAGCTGCCGTGCGAGCCGCTCGTGCTGATGTGTCGGTCCCAGCCAGACTCGCCCGGGTCGTAGTAGGGCGAGGTGGGGTCGGCAACGCCAACCTCGCTTTGGGTCTTGCCCCACTCGGCGGCAAACTCGTAGCTGCCCGAAGAGTCGTCGGTGAGCTCGAGCACGGTGCTGCGCACGAACAGCGGGTAGTCGTCGTCGGCCACGTCGGTGGCGGTGACGATCATGCCCCAGCGGCCGTACGGGCGGTCGACGCGCGCGCCCTTGGGCACCATGACGGTGAGCTGCCTGTTGTGCACGGTGTTCGACTGGAACATGTCGGTGCCCCAGCTGCCCCAGTCGATGTCGGTGAGCTCGTAGTAGACCTGGCCGTCCTCCTCGTGGGAGCTGGCGACCCTGCCGCTTATCTTCTCGTCCTGGTCATAGACGGTCATGGTGGTGCCGTCGTACTCGATGCCAAACTCCTGGTCGAAGAGGGCCGAGGTGCCCTCGAGCATCATCGAGCCCTTCCAGGCGCCGCCGCCCAGCAGCATCTGAGACGCACCATAGACGAGCACGCCCACCACGATGGCCACGATGATGCCGATGACCAGCGGCTTCTTGCTCTTCTTGGGAGGCACGGGCGTGGGAACGAAGGAGCCCGCGCCAGGTGCGGCGGCTCCGGGCGCCGTGGCCTCGGCAGCCGTGGGCGCAGGCGGCACGGGCGCCGCGGGGGTAGTGGGCTGGGGCATCGCTATCTCGGCCGGCGGCTTGGGCGCTTCGGGGTTTGGCGCGGGTACGGGCTCAGGCGTGGGCGCGGGCGCTGGCTCGGGCTCCGGCGCGGGTGCGGGCTCCGGTTCCGGTGCGGGCGCTGGTGTGGGTGCCGGTGCCGGCTCGGGAGTGGCGGCAACCGGGGCGCCGCACTTTGAGCAGAACCGTGCGTCATCGGGAAGCTGGGCCCCGCACTTGGTGCAGAACATGGCGTCCTCCTCGTGGGTCGTCTCGAACTAGGTACGTCTTTTTAGGTTAGTGGAGCGGTGCCGGGTCGCGCGACTCAATCGCTGCCACTCTCGGCCAAAGGCTGCTCGGGGTACGATAGCGGCAGGTGCGCGCGCGGAATGGAGGCGACATGGCAAAGGTGACGCTCAAGGACATCGCCAACGAGGTGGGGCTTTCGCCCACCTCCGTGTCGCTCGTGCTCAACGACCGCCCCTGCAAGGTCTCGCAGGAGAGCCGCCGGCGCATCCTCGAGACGGCGCGCCGCTTTGGCTACGTGCCCAACCAGATCGCCCGCAGCCTCGTGATGCAGCACACGAGCACCATCGGCCTCATCATCCCCAACATCGAGAGCCGCTTCTTTGCCTCGCTCGCCAAGAACCTCGAGCTCATGTGCCGCGCCAAGGGCTATACCCTCATCATCACAAACTCCGACGACAACCCGCAGAACGACGCCAAGCTCGTGCGCCTGCTCGTGAACCGTGGCGTGGACGGCCTGCTCATCGTCGTCTCGAACGAGTTTGCCATCGACGAGCAGCTTATCGCCAACCTCTCGACCCTGCCCACGCCCTACATCATGGTCGACCGCTTCATCGACAACCTGGCCTGCGACAAGGTGCGCTTCAACAACGAGCTAGGCGGCTACCTGGCCACGCGCCATCTCATCGAGCACGGGCACCGCCGCATCGCCTGCATCGTCAACGCCCGCTCAAACACGGGCCGCGAGCGCCTCGACGGCTACACCCGCGCGCTGGGCGAGGCAGGCATCCGCGTGCAGGCAGACTACGTGCTGGGCAGCGACTACTACATCGCGAGTGCGTTCGACGCGGCGGCGAGCCTGGCCGACACCGATGCGACGGCCGTGTTCGCGAGCTCGGACAACATCGCGCTGGGCCTGCTCAAGCGCCTCTACAGCAAGGGCCTACGCGTGCCGCGCGACTACTCGGTGGTGAGCTACGACAACTCCGCGGCCGACGTCCTGTTTGAGCCGGCGCTCACCTCGATTGAGCAGAACGTGCCCGAGCTGTCGCGTGCGGCGCTCGACCTGCTGTTCCGCCGCATCGATGAGCATGAGGCTGGCAGGCTGGGCGAGCCCGAGCAGATTGTGCTCGACCCCAAGCTCGTGATCAAGGACAGCGTGCGCACGCTCGAGGGGTAGGGCCGCGTCGGCGGGCTCCTCTGAGGGACGTGACGGGCGCGTCCGGGAGAGAGCGAGCATGCACGGACCCAGGGCGGCCGCGTCGGCGGGCTCCCCAGCGCCCGCCTCGCCAAGCCGTCCCAACCAGACATATAGGCCTTATTTGTAGCAAGTGTGATGGCGTCCGCGTGCCCTTCTCGGCCACGCCTTGAACTTGACCATTCCTGCGAAACATTTCGGTCATGTTTCGTCAAATTTACCTACCGTTCACGGTCAAATTACTACCGTTCACGGAGTTAAACGCTTAGAAGATTTGTAAGCGCTTTGCGTTTACGTCGAGGTAAAACGATTTACCTATCTATACTCCGTCTCGGTCAGTCAAAAAGGGCACGAGCCAACCCCCAAGCAACGGCTCGCGCTTGGTGCCCGCAAGGGCATAACGACGCACGGCTGAGATGCCGTGCAGGAAGAGGAGAGGCACATGGCACATCCCGTCATCGGCACCCCCTGGCAGAAGCTTGACGGCCCCGTTTCCGAGCAGGAGCTCGAGGGTGTCGAGAAGTACTGGCGCGCGGCGAACTACCTGTCCGTCGGCCAGATCTACCTGCGCTCCAACCCCCTCATGCGCTCCGACTGGACCGATGAGAAGACCGGCGAGACCCGCGACTTCGGCCGTCCCGACGTCAAGCACCGCCTCGTTGGCCACTGGGGCACCACGCCCGGCGTGAACTTCCTCTTTGGTCACGTCAACCGCCTCATCGCCGACCACCAGCAGAACGCCGTCTTCCTGATGGGCCCTGGTCACGGTGGCCCCGCCGGCACCGCCCAGTCGCTGCTCGACGGCACCTACTATGACATCCGCCCGGACATCACCAACGACGAGGCTGGCCTGCAGAAGTTCTTCCGCCAGTTCTCCTACCCCTGTCTCTTATACACATCTCCGAG
>NZ_CEVYAT010000159.1:0-3521 GCF_982402205.1 Parolsenella sp.
CACGGCCTCGGGCGTGAGGTTGTTGATGACGAAGACGTCGGCCTCGGCGCCGGCCTCGGTGAAGGCGCGGGCGGAGTCGTACTCGCAGTTGTTGCCGGGGAAGACCGGGATGGTCACGCGTGGGCGCGCGATCTTGGAGCCGGCGAACACCGCGGGCGCGACGTTGTGCTCGGCGGCGAGCCAAGTCTGCGGCTTGACCTCGGGGAGCGTGGCGTCTGCCGGGGTGCGGTAGGGGAAGACGCCCTCGATGGCGCCCTCCCAGGCCTCCTGCAGCTGGGCGAGGTCTGCGCGCTCGCCCTCGGCCACGAACTCATAGGCCTCGGTGGTGGTGCCGATGACCTCGACGTTCACATAGTCGGAGTGGGCGGGCAGCTCGGCGCCGTCGGCGAGCTCCACGAGGAAGCTGCCGTAGGCGGGCTCGAAGAGGCTGTCTGCGGGCACGTCGTTGCTCAGCGTCACGCCAATGCCGTTGCCTACGCTCATCTTGAAGAGGGCCTCGGCCTCGCCGCCATAGCCGGGCGTGGAGATGGCGAGCGCCGAGCCGTCTGCCACGAGGCCCTCGACGAGGTTGAAGCTCTCGAGCAGGCCCTCGACGCTGGGACGGTAGTCTTCGCCGTACTCGGCGGCCTCGATGCAGACGATGCGGTGGCCTGCGGCCTTGAACTCGGGCGAGGTGGCGCGGGCGGCCTTGCCCACGGCAACGGCGAAGCTGATGAGGGTGGGCGGCACGTTGAGCTCGCCGTCCTCGTCCTCGAAGCTGCCGCTCATCGAGTCCTTGCCACCAATGGCGCCGACGCCCAGGTCGACCTGCGCCTCGAGGGCACCCAGGACCGCGGCCATGGGCTTGCCCCAACGGACGGGGTCGCTGCGCAGGCGCTCGAAGTACTCCTGGAACGAGAGGTAGGCGTCCCTGTGGGCAAAGCCCGCGGCGACGAGGCGCGAGACGGACTCGACGACGGACAGGTAGGCGCCCGCGAACTGGTTCGCCTCCATGAGGTAGGGGTTGAAGCCCCAGGCCATGGCGCTGGCCGTGGTGGTTTCGCCGTCGACGGGGAGCTTGGCGACCATGGCCATGCTCGGTGTGAGTTGGCGGCTGCCACCAAAGGGCATGAGCACCGTGGCGGCGCCGATGGTGGAGTCGAAGCGCTCAGAGAGCCCCTTGTTCGAGGCGACGTTGAGGTCGGTGACGAGAGAGCCGAGCCTCTCGGCAAGGGTGCTGCCCTCCCATGCGGGCTCCCAGCGGCCGGGCGCCTCGACGTGGACGTCCATGTGCTTGGGCGCGCCGTTGCTGGCGAGGAACTCGCGCGAGAGGTCGACCACGCGGTCGCCCCTCCAGTCGATGCGGACGCGCGGCTCCTCGGTGACGGTCGCGATGACCGTGGCCTCGAGGTTCTCCTCGGTGGCGTAGCCCAGGAACTCGTCGACGTCCTCGGGCGCGAGGGCCACGGCCATGCGCTCCTGGCTCTCGGAGATGGCGAGCTCGGTGCCATCGAGGCCCTCGTACTTCTTGGTGACCTGGTCGAGGTCGATGGACAGGCCGTCTGCCAGCTCGCCCACGGCCACGCTCACGCCGCCGGCGCCAAAGTCGTTGCAGCGCTTGATGAGGCGGCAGGCGTCGCCGCGGCGGAACAGGCGCTGGAGCTTGCGCTCGATGGGGGCGTTGCCCTTCTGGACCTCGGCGCCGCACTCCTCGAGGCTCTCGACGTTCTGGGTCTTGGAGGAGCCGGTGGCACCGCCGATGCCGTCACGGCCGGTGCGGCCGCCGAGCAGCACGATCTTGTCGCCGGGCGCGGGGCACTCGCGGCGCACGTGGTTGGCGGGCGTGGCCGCCACGACGGCGCCGACCTCCATGCGCTTGGCCATGTAGCCGGGGTGGTAGAGCTCGCTGACCTGGCCGGTGGCGAGGCCGATCTGGTTGCCGTAGCTCGAGTAGCCGGCGGCGGCCGTGGTCACGAGCTTACGCTGCGGGAGCTTGCCGGCGCGCGTCTCGCGCACGGGAACTGTGGGGTCTGCGGCGCCGGTGACGCGCATGGCCTGGTAGACGTAGCTGCGGCCCGAGAGCGGGTCGCGGATGGCGCCGCCGATGCAGGTGGCCGCGCCGCCGAACGGCTCGATTTCGGTGGGGTGGTTGTGGGTCTCGTTCTTGAAGAGGAACAGCCAGTCCTCGTCGGCGCCGTTCACGTCGACCTTCACCTTGACGGTGCAGGCGTTGATCTCCTCGGACTCGTCGAGGTTCTTGAGGATGCCCTCGTGCTTGAGCCACTTGGCGCCGATGGTGCCCATGTCCATGAGGCAGACGGGCTTGGCGTCGCGGCCGAGCTCGTGGCGCATCGCGAGGTACTTGTCGAACGCGGCCCTGACGACCTCGTCGTCGATCTGGACGTCCTCGAGCTGCGTGCCAAAGGTGGTGTGGCGGCAGTGGTCGGACCAGTAGGTGTCGATGACGCGAATCTCGGTGATGGTGGGGTTGCGGTGCTCGCCGGCGAAGTACTGCTGGCAGAAGGTGATGTCGGCGAGGTCCATCGCCAGGCCGCGGTTTGCGATGAAGGCGGCGAGGCCCTCCTGGTCGAGGTCGAGGAAGCCCCCGAGGCGCTCGACGTCCGCCGGGGTGGCCACGCTCATCTTGAGGGTGCGCTTGCGGGCGAGCGACGCCTCGCGAGCCTCGACGGGGTTGATGACGTAGTGCTTGATGGCCTCGACGTCATCGGCCGTGAGTGCGCCCTCCAGCACGTAGACCTTGGCCGAGCGGACGAGCGGGCGCTCGCCCGCGCTGATGAGCTGGACGCACTCGCTGGCGGAGTCCGCGCGCTGGTCGAACTGGCCGGGCAGGTACTCCACGGCAAAGACGGCGGTGCCCGCGGGGGCACCGGTAACGAAGCCGGCCTCGTCGAGCGTGACGCCCTCGACAGGAAGCTCCGCGGTGGCGGCGTCCACCTGGGGCTCGCTGAACACGATGGGAACGCAGCGCTGGAAGAGGTCCTCCCCGATGCCCTCGACGTCGTAGCGGTTGATGATGCGCAGCCCCTCGAGGCTGCCGATGCCAAGGATGGTGCGCAGCTCTTGCGCGAGCTGCTGCGCCTCCACGTCGAAGCCCGGCTTCTTCTCAACGTAGATGCGAGAGACCATTCGTCCTGCCCTTCTCGGTAGTGGACGCGCCTGCCCTGCTGCGGGTAACGCCCGTTTCCGTATGTGTGGCACGCCGCGTGCGCGGCGCGGTCGAACGGGGGCGGCACAGCTGGGCGGCCGCACCCAAGTCTCTATTATGCCGCGTCCGCGCGGCCTGCGGCGAGCGGGAGCTGGCTTGATACACGCCTGAGACAAAAAGGTTGATGCGGGGCGCGCCTGGGGCTGGGCAACGTGCGAGGCGAGAAGGCCGGAGCGAGGAGACTGCCCGGGTCGCGGGAGGTGGCGACCAAGAGGGCGGGGCGGCAGGCGGGACAGAACAAGAAACCCGCCCGGGCCGGGTGGTGAACTGCCTCCCATTTCTTGGACATGAGAAATGGGAGGCTTTTTATGCGTGT
>NZ_CEVYAT010000160.1:0-3496 GCF_982402205.1 Parolsenella sp.
CGTAGCTCGCGGGCAAACGCCGCCGCGCGGTCGCGCACGACGCCCTCGTTAAGCCCGGCAAACGTTACGTTGGCGAGGCGCGAGAAGGGCGGGTAGTAGGCCTCCTCGCGCTCGTCGAGCTCGTAGGCCACGAAGGGGCCGCGGCGGTGCTTCTCGACCGCGCGAATCGCAGGGTGCGTGGCCCAGTAGGTCTGGATGACGACCTGCCCCGGGCGCTCTCCCCTGCCCGCGCGGCCCGCGACCTGCTCGAGCAGGTGGTAGGTGCGCTCGGCGGCGCGAAAGTCCGGCAGCTTGAGGGTGGTGTCGGCGTTAACCACGCCCACAAGCGTGACCTCGGGAAAGTCGAGACCCTTGGCGATCATCTGGGTACCCACGAGCACGGCGCACTCGGCCACGTCGAACTGCTCGAGGAGCTTCGTGTGGGCGCCCTTGGTGGCCGTGGTGTCGGCGTCCATGCGTATGACCTCGACATCATCGGGCAAAAGCATCCGCAGCTCATCCTCGACGCGCTGGGTGCCCACGCCATATTGGGCAAGGTAGCGGCTGCCGCAGTTGGGACACTTGGTCGAGGGGTCGGGGTAAGCGCGCACGGGCCAGACGCTGCCGCAGGTGTGGCAGGCGAGGCTGTGCGTGCGCTCGTGGTAGGTGAGCGCCGTGGAGCAGTGCGGGCAGGTGGGCACGCAGCCGCACTCGCGGCACATGAGGAAGCTCGCGAAGCCGCGGCGGTTAAGGAGCAGCACCGCCTTCTCGCGGCGCTCGGCCACCTCGAGAAGGGCGTCTCGCAGGGTGCGCGAGAAGACCGAGCCTCCCTTGGCACCCGGCTGGGAGCGCATGTCGACCACGTGCACGATGGGCAGAACGGCGCTACCGGGGCGCTCGGGCATGCTCGCACGCGTCCACGAGACGCCGCGCCAGCTGCCCGCCCGGCAGCGCTCGAGACTCTCGAGCGAGGGCGTGGCGCTACCCAGCACGAGCGCCGCCCCGCGGCGACGCGCAAGCTCGGCGGCCACCTCGCGCGCATGATAGCGCGGGGCCTGGTCCTGCTTATAGGAGCCCTCGTGCTCCTCGTCGATGATGATGAGGCCCACGTTCGCGAGCGGGGCAAAGAGAGCCGAGCGCGCGCCCACGACCACGTGCGCGGCGCCGCTGCGCAGCAAGTCCCACTGATCGAAGCGCTCGCCGGTCGATAGCCGCGAGTGGAGAATCGCCACGTCGTCGCCGAAGCGGCTGCGAAAGCGCCCCACCGTCTGGGCGGTGAGCGAGATCTCGGGCACGAGGACGATGGCGTCCCTGCCCTGGGCGCGCACGCACTCGATGGCGTCGAGGTAGACCTCGGTCTTGCCCGATCCCGTGACGCCATCGATGAGCACGACGTCGCCGCGCCTGGCGGAGACGGCCTCGGCGATGGCAGCTAGAGCACCCTGCTGACCTGCGGTTAATTGGGTGGGACGCGGGGCGTTGGCGCTCGAGAGGGTCGAGGCTTGCTCTGCCCCGCGAATGCGGCGGCGGTGCTCCACCTCCACGAGGCCGCGCTTGGCAAGCGCCGTGACCACGCCCGCGGCACCCGACACCATCGCCGCAAGCTCGGCCACGCGCATAGGGCCGGCCGAGAGGGCCTCGACCACCTGGCGCTGGCGGCTTGCGTTCTTGCGCGGCGTGAAGGCGCGGCCGGCATCAGTGAGCGCGGCCCAGCGATCGTCGACCGCCTGGGCGCGGTTGCAGACGAGCTCCCAGGCGCCCTCGTCGCTCTTGCGCACGCGCACCGTCTGGCCGGGCGCAAGCATGAGGCGCAGGCACGACGCCAGGGGCGCGGCGTACTCGCGGGCCATCCACAGGGCAAGGCCCGCCGCCACCTCGTCAAAGGCAGACGGGGCAAGCACGCGCTCAACGCTCAGCACGCGCAGAGGGTTCACGCCCTCCGACACCTCGGCCGAAGTCGAGACGACGTAGCCCACGACGTCCCTGTGGCCAAAGCTCACGAGGACGGTGCAGCCAGCCACGCAGCTCGTCTCGAGCTCAGTGGGGATGGCGTAGTCAAAGCACCCGTCAATGGCGCGGGTGGGTATGTCCGGAACGACCTGTGCGTATCTCATGGCTCCCAGTTTGCCACGTTGGACGGACAAATAGAAACGAGACGGAAGGTGATGGCCTTCCGTCTCGTCATGAGGTTCAAGCGTGACAAAGAGCTACGACCCCTTTGTCACCTTTTTCTGAAAGAACTAGGCGCGCTTGCGTCGGCGGTCGAGGCCCAGGGCGAGAAGGGCGAGGCCACCCGCGGCGATGAGCGACATCGCGACGGCGGGCGTCTCGTCGCCCGTCTGGGGCACGACCTTGGAGGTCTTGTCGGGCTCGTCGGAGCCGGGCGTCACGGGCACGGGCGGCGCGGGGTCGTCGGTTGCCGTGACGGTCCAGACGCCGTCGTCGGCCTTGGCAAGGCTCCAGCCAGCCACGTCGCCGCAGCTCACGATGCTGCCGTCCTGGCGAACTGCCACCTCGAAGGTGCTCGTAAGCGGCAGATAGCCGGAAGGCGCCGCAATCTCGCGGATGGCATAGCGCTCGCCCACCTGCAGCAGGCCCGCGAGCTCGGGCGCGGTGCCGACCGCACCAATCGTGACGACGCGGCTCGAGGACTCGGCGGCACCGGCAAACAGGCCGCTCACCTCGAAGCGCGCGCCCGCCATGGCGCTCGCGTCGGCGCCGTCGGAGGCACGCTTGGCGATGCGCAGGTGCGTCACGGGGTCCGCGAGCACAATCGCACGGCCGTCGTTGGAGACACTCCAATCGTTGGAGACGTCAACCAGAGCGTCGTAGCCGCCCTCGTCACCGCCTTGCACCACGCCCGTGATCTGCACCGTGCCATCGGCGTTGACGTAGATGCGCACGCGCCCCTCGACGATCGCGTGGCCCTCGGGGGCCGCGGTCTCCTCGAGCTCGTAGGAGTTGCCCACCACAAGCTGACGGCTCAGGAGCGTGCCGTCCGCATCGGGCTCGAGCTCGACCACGTCGGTGGTGGAGCCGTTCGCAAAGTGGTTCTCCTTGCCCTCGTCGTTCGTGCCATCGGCGCAGGAGAGCGTGAAGGTGGCGCCACCCAGGGCCTCACCGTCCTCGCCCACCTTGCGCAGCGTGACGTCGACGGGCTTGTCGGCTGCCACGAGAAGCACGCCCGACACATCGAGTGCAAAGCCCTTGTCGGCCAGCTCGTCCTCGGTGAGGTCGACGTAGCCGTCATCGCCGACGCGCACAGGAACGACGGAGCCGTTGGTGTCCACGCGGAACAGCAGGGTCTCGTCGCTCAGGGCATAGCCGTCGGGCGCGCGCGTCTCGCGCAGCTCGTAGACGCTCTCGTTGTCGGCCCGCAGCAGCGCGCGGTCGAACACGGCCAGGCCTGCCTCGCCAGACACCGTCTCGGTCGAGACCTCGCGGGCATCTTCCGAGCCGTCGGCAAAGGTGTAGCCGTCGGCGGGCGCCAGGCTAAAGGTGGCGCCGTTAAGGCCGA
>NZ_CEVYAT010000161.1:0-3484 GCF_982402205.1 Parolsenella sp.
GGCGTCGCCCGTCTCGGGTATCTTTAACGTCGTGGGCAACCTCACGGCAGACTCGCAGACGCTCTCCGACCTCAAGGCCGAGAACGACGACCTCAAGGCCCAGGTGGCGCGTCTCACCGAGTACGAGGACGAGGCCAACACCCTGACCGACCTGCTCCAGCTGCGCAACCAGTACAACCTCGACTCGACGGCCGCCCGCGTCATCGCCCGCTCGACCGACTCGTGGAGCTCCACGATCACGATCGACAAGGGCACGACGTCGGGCATCCAGACCGGCATGCCCGTCATGACCTCGACCGGCGTCGTGGGCCAGGTGAGTGAGTGCGGTCCCACCACGGCCACGGTGCGCCTCATTACCGACGAGTCCTCCGGCGTCTCGGCCAAGGTTCAGTCGAGCGGCGCCCAGGGCCAGCTCCAGGGCTCGGCCGACGGCACCCTCCACCTCAACCTCATCCGCACCGACCAGCAGGTGAGCACGGGCGACTCCGTCGTCACGAGCGGCCTGGGCGGCGTTTACCCCAAGGGCCTTCCCGTGGGAACCGTGTCGAACGTCACGAAGTCCTCGGGCTCGCTCTATTACGACATCACGGTCGAGCCGCTTGCCTCGGTGGGCTCCCTCGAGGAGGTCCTCGTCGTCACCTCGCTCTCGGGCGACCAACAGGCCACGGCAGACGATGCCACGGCCGCGAACGCCCAAGACCGCACCAGCTCGACGAGCGCCACCACCGCGGTTGCCACGACCGACGCCGCCGCGAGCGACTCTTCTGACCAGACCGATTCCTCGAGCTCGGAGTAGGGGGTAGCCATGATCGTCAACGACACCGGCAAGTTTCGTCGCGTCGCGATTATCCTTGCGGTTGTGCTCTGCCTGCTCCAGCTCTCCATCGCCCCCTACGTGGGCATCCTGGGCGGTCGCGCGAACCTTGCGCTTGTCCTCGCCGTGGCGCTCACCCTTGGTGGCGAGGAGTCCAAGGCGCCGACCATCGGCTTTGCGTGCGGCCTGTTCTATGACCTCGCGGGCTCCGGCCCCATCGGCCTCATGGCGCTTTTGCTCACCGTCATGTGCTACGCCCTCGCCGTGGGCGGCCACAGCCGCATTGCGGACGACCCCACAGCTGGTGTCGTGCTCTTCGTGCCCGTCGCGCTCATCGTCGAGGTTGGCTACGCCCTCGTGCTGCTCGTCTTTGGCCAGGCGTCGTCCTTCGTCGACGTCGTCTTCCTGCGCGCCCTGCCCGGTGCCCTCCTCGACTGCCTCAGCATGGCCGTCGTCGCCTTCGCGCTGTCGCGCACCGGCGGCACGGGCGGAACCTTTGGCGGCCGCCACTCTTCGGGCGGCCTGTCCATGAAGGGCCTGTAGCGCATGAGCTCGGGAACCATTCTGCTCATAGGTGTCATCGTGGTCATCGCCGCGGTGGCCGTCGCGGCCGTCCTGCTCGCGAGCAGGGGCTCCGATGGCCTGCGCTTCGACATTGGCGGCCAGGCCCCGCGCGCGGCCGGTGGCAACGACACCTCTCCCGAGAAGACCTTCCAGAGCCGCTTCATCGGCCTGGGTGTGTTCTCTGGAGGCGTCATCGCGGCCCTGCTCGCGCGCCTCTGGTCGATGCAGATCGTTTCGGGCGACGACTACTCAGCCCAGGCCGAGACGAACCGCACGCGCACGGTGACCACGCCGGCGCCGCGTGGCCGCATCCTCGACCGCAATGGCGTCGAGCTCGTCGCGAACCGCCCCAGCCTCACGGTGTGCGCCAAGAGCGACATCGCCGACGACTCCATCGAGCTCAACCTCCTGGCAAACCTCCTCGGCATGCCCACCGTCGCCGCCAAGCGCCGCGCCACCGACTCGACCCAGAGCGCCCAGAGCGCACGCACGATCGCCGTCGACGCCTCTCGCTCGCAGGTCGCCTTCATCCAGGAGCACGTCGACGTCTTCCCTGACGTCACGGTCGAGACGCGTACGCAGCGCTCCTACCCACAGGGCGAGGTCGCCTGCCAGGTGCTTGGCTACACCGGCACCGTGACCCAGGAGCAGATCGACTCTTCGACCGAGGCCAACAACGGCCTCACCTACGAGAGCGGCGACACGACGGGCCAGTCTGGCGTCGAGTACCAATACGAGGAGCTCCTCCAGGGCGTGCGCGGCGAGCAGACCGTCTACGTCGACGTTCATGGCAACGTGCTTGACTACTCCACGAGCGTGCCCGCCGAGAGCGGCTCCGACGTCATGCTCACCATCGACCTCGACATTCAGAAGGCCGCCGAGGAGGCCCTCGCCAAGCAGATCAAGAAGCGCCAGGACGGCGGCGTCAAGGAGTGCAACTCGGGCGCCGCGGTGGTGCTCGACGCCACGAACGGCGACATCCTCGCCATGGCGAGCGCCCCCACCTTTCGCCCCGAAGTCTTCGTGGGCGGCATTTCGCAGGACGACTGGGACGCGCTGTCCGCTGACAGCGCGGGCAATCCCCTCATGAACAAAGCCGTCTCTGGCCAGTTTGTCGCCGCCTCGACGATCAAGCCGCTCACGACCTTCGCCGCCCTCGACTACGGCATCGCGACGGCCGACTCGACCTACGATTGCACGGGCTGGTGGACGGGCTTTGGCCAGGCCGACGGCAAGTACTGCTGGGACACCAAGGGCCACGGCTACCTCAACCTGCGCGGTGGCATCGTGAACTCCTGCGACGTCGTCTTCTACGAGGTCGCCAAGGGCTTCTACAACTCGAGCACCCCCGACGGCATGCAGAAGACCTTTCGCAAGTGGGGCCTCGGCTCCAAGACTGGCGTCGATTTGCCCAGCGAGGGCGATGGTCGCGTGCCTGACGCCGAGTGGAAGTGGAACTACTTCTCCAACTGGTCCGACGAGGACCGCAAGTGGAACGGCGGCGACTACACCAACATCGCGATCGGCCAGGGCGACATCGCCGTGACGCCGCTGCAGATGGCCTGCGTCTACATGGGCATCGCCAACCGCGGCACCATCTACAAGCCCCACATCCTCAAGAGCGTCTTGGGGCGCGGCGACAACGGCACCGCCCGCGACTTCGAGCCGTCCGTCTCGCTCACGCCCGATGAGAGCAGCGCCAACTTCGACCTCGTCATCTCAGGCCTCGACGGCGTGGTGTACGAGGAGAGCGAGTCGCAGGCCTCGCACTTCACCAACATGACCGAGCGCGTGGCCGGAAAGACCGGCTCGGGCGAGCACGGCGAGTACCCCACGAGCTGGTTTTGCTGCTACGCGCCCGAAGACAACCCCAAGTACGTCGTTGCGGTCGCGGTCGAGAAGGGCGGCTACGGAGGCTCGTGCGCCCTGTACGTGGCGCGCGACATCCTTGGCGCGATCTACAACGAGCCCGATACGCAGACGGCAGAGGTCCAGGACAATTCGAGGTAGGGAGGCGACATGGCACAGAACTCGGCAGGTGGCGTTGGCTTTGGCAGCGTGGTCTCGTCGCTCTTTGGCGGCGACGCCGGCAAGCGCCCGGGGCAC
>NZ_CEVYAT010000162.1:0-3364 GCF_982402205.1 Parolsenella sp.
GCCTGCATTGGCGTCCGTGGCGATGCCGATGGCGGCCTGCAGGGCCTCCTGCGCCGTGACGGCCATCTTTTCTAACCTCATACGATCACCTCTCTGGGGTGCCGGCAGCCAGGGCCTCGCAGCCCGGTTGCCAGCCGTTGCTTATCGATAGTGATTGTACCCAGCATGCTGGGTGTCAGATGCGAAATCTAAGTCTTTACAAGATAGATTTTCTAAGTGCGAGAAGAGCTGGCCATAATCGCTTGCGAGCCACGTGGAAACGGGTTGGGAGCGCTCGCCAGGCACGCGGGCGCCGCAGTGGCGGATTGGCGTAAAAAAGGCCGCCGACCTGGCGCTCGCTGCACCAGATCGGCGGTATTCCTGAGCTTATGTGCACTAACGGCGGCCGGCGGGCGGCATCTCCAGGCGCGCGGCCGCAAGCGGCGCGGCAGTCTTTGAACCGCGCGCGGAAACACTCACAGGTAGCGCCGCAACCCCGCAGGCTACTCCCCGTCCTCGGGCTTCTCGACCTTGCCGCCGAGCAGGCCGAGCATGGCCTTGCTGGGAGACATTCCCTCGTAGGGGGCCAGCGCCGTGATGCGCTCGCGGGTCTTGAACTCGCGCACCTGGTCCTCGAGCTCGCGCACGCGGGCGCGCATCTCGTCAATCTCGCGCTCCATCTCCTCCTCGTGCTCGCGCATGTCGAGGATGCGCACCACGCCGGCGAGGTTGATGCCCTCGTCGGTGAGGCGGCCGATGAGCTCGAGGCGCTCGATGTCTGCCTGCGAGTACAGGCGCGTGTTGCCGCGCGAGCGGCCGGGGTTCACGAGGCCCTTCTGCTCGTAGACGCGCAACGTCTGCGGGTGCATGCCCGTGAGCTCGGCCGCCACGCTGATCATGTAGAGCGGCTTGGTGCGGCTCTCGTCATTCTTGTAGGCCATCGGGGCTCTCCCCTCTCAGTGGGCCAGTGCGGTCCGACTGGGCGCCCCGCGACCCGGCACGGGGCGCCCCTGGCTATGCCTTGAAGTACTTCTCGACGTTGGCGCGGTAGTCGCGCTCGTCGGCATCGCGCAGGGCCTCGAGGGCCTCGCGCTCCTTGGCCGAGAGGCGCGTGGGAATCTGGGCGCGCACGGTGACGTACATGGCGCCAAACGAGCCGCGGCGCTTGACGTTGGGGGCGCCCAAGCCGCGGAAGCGGAACGTCTTGCCGTCCTGCGTGCCAGCCGGGATGCGCAGCTTGAGCGTGTTGCCACCCGGCGTGGGCACGCGAACCTCGCCGCCCAGCGCAAGCTCCCAGATGCTCACCGGCAGCTCGAGACGCACGTCGGCGCCATCGCGCTTGAACAGCGGGTGCTCGGCCACGCTCGTGGTAATGACCAGCGAGCCGCGCGGGCCGCCGTTGCTGCCGTACTCGCCACGGTCGTGGTAGCGCAGCTTCATGCCGTCATAGGCGCCAGCCGGCACCTCGACGGTGAGCTTGGCGCGCTCGCCCGTGGACGGAACCATGTACGAAACGTCGCGCTTGGTGCCCTTGAAGGCCTCCTCGGGCGTCAGGCTGATGGTGAGCGTGAGGTCAGAGCCGCGCATCGAGCGGCGGGCCTGGGCACCGGCTGCCCCGCCAAAGATGGTGGAGAAGTCAAAGTTGCCAAAGCCACCGTCGCCCCGCATGTTGTTGAACATGTCGGCCCAGTTGCCGCCCACGTTTGTGGTGTACGAGTAGTTCCCGCCGCCGCCCGACATGCCGCCGAACATGAGCATCTGGTCGTACTCGCGACGCTTCTTGTCGTCCGACAGCGTCTCGTAGGCCTCGGAGATCTCCTTGAACTTCTGCTCGTCTCCGCCGGCGTCGGGGTGATACTTCACCGCAAGCTTGCGAAACGCCTTCTTGATCTCGTCGACCGAGGCGTCTTTCTTGACACCCAACACGTCGTAGAACGTCCTTTGCGCCATGGCGAAGGGCACCCCCTCTCAATCAGATGCGTGCGCCCGGGTGGGTTGCCCGGGCGCACGCGACACGTTACTTGGACTCTGCGTCGCCCTCCGGGGCTTCCGCAGGCCGCTTGGCGCCGCCGTAGGTGACGGTGACCATGGCCGGCCTCACGACCTTGCCGCCCAGGCGGTACCCCTTCTGGTACACGTCCGCGACGGTCTCATCGTACTCGTCGGCGTTCTCGACGCGACCTACCGCCTGGTGGTCCTGCGGGTCGAACGGCCGGCCGGCGGGGTCGATGACCTCGACGCCCTGCTTCTCGAGCACCGAGACGACCTTCTCGTGCACGGCCGAGACGCCGTCCGCGAGCTGCTGGGCCACCTCGTTGCCCTCGGCCGTGGCCTGGGCGTGGGAGATGGCGCGCTCGAGGTCGTCGATGGCCGGGAGCAGGTCCTTCACGAGGCCCTCGCAGGCGCGCTCGCGCTCGGTCACGCGGTCGCGCTCGGTGCGGCGACGGTAGTTCTCCCAGTCGGCCTGGAGGCGCGAGAGACGGTCGGCTGCGCTCGCGGCCTCGGCCTTGGCGGCCTCGATGTCGCCCTCGACGTCGGCGAGCTTCTTGGCAAGCTCGTCGCGCTCGGCGCGCAGGGCGTCGGCCTCGGACTTGATGTCGGCCTCGGCAGCGGCCTCGCCGGCCTTGATGGCCGCCTCGACGCGCGCCTGCTCGCCGGCATCGTCGCTGGTCTCGGGCTCGATGACCTCGGCCTCAACGGCCTGGGCCTCGTCTTGCTGGGCGTCGGCGGTCTGCTCGGGCTTCTCGTCGCCCTCGACCTCGATGTCGACCTTCACGTCGTCCCCCTCGGGGCTCGGCGCGGGGGCCGCGGTGGCCCCCGCCTGCTTATCGTTCACGGTGGTGCGAGCCATCATGACTCACCCTCTCGCTACTGGTTGTCCTTGTCGTCGTCGACAACCTCGTAGTCGGCGTCGACCACGTCGTCGGACGAGCCGGCGGACTGGCCAGCGTCGCCAGCGGAGGCATCGGCCTGGGCGCTGGAGTAGACGACCTCGGCGAGCTTGTGGCCAACCTCCTGGAGCTTGTCACCGGCGGCCTTGATGACGTCGATGTCGGTGCCGTCGAGGGCCTTGCGGGCCTCGGCCACGGCGTCGTCGGCCTGCTGCTTCATGTCAGCGGGGACCTTGTCGCCGAGCTCCTTGACGGTCTGCTCGGTGGAGTAGGCAAGGCTATCGGTCTGGTTGCGGATCTCGATCTCGTCCTTGCGCTTCTTGTCCTCCTCGGCGTGGGACTCGGCGTCCTTGACCATGCGGTCAACCTCGTCGTCAGACAGGGCGGTGGAGCCGGAAATGGTAATCTGCTGCTCCTTGCCGGTGCCCTTGTCCTTGGCCGTGACCTTCACGATGCCGTTGGCGTCGATGTCGAACGTGACCTCGATCTGGGGC
>NZ_CEVYAT010000163.1:0-3351 GCF_982402205.1 Parolsenella sp.
GGGATCCCTCGACTTTTTGTGGCTCGTCGCCCTGCCGCATCTGCGCGGGCCTCGCGAGGTCGCCCGCTTCCGCGCGCAGCTGCGCGCTCTCGCCGACGCCTTCGCCACCTGGAGCGGCCGCGAGTTCGACATCGCCCGGGCCTGCGCGAGCTTTGACGCGCCCGTGCCCCGCACCGACGAGCGCGTGACCCTCCTGGGCGCCCATGCGCCGCTGTCGCTCATCGACACCTGCCGCGACGAGCTGTCGCTCCACGTCGAGAACGGCACCTGCACCGGATTCAGGCAGGTGGCGAGCCCACCGCCCTCGCTCGTGCGCGCGCCGGCGCCCGCCTGCCACGGCTGCGCGGACGCAGGCGATGCCACGGGCGACGCGACCGCACGCGACGCCACCCCCGCCGCACCCCGCGACGACCTCGGCGCCTTTCTCGACTGGTACGCGGACGCCCTGCTCAATCAGCTGCCGTGTATGCGCATGGCAGACGCGGCCGAGAGGTCCGCGCTCGTGGGCGCGCCGGGCCAGCAAGGCGTCATCTACCACACCATGAAGTTCTGCGACTACTACGGCTTCGAGTACCTCGAGGCCACACGGGCAAGCGAGGTTCCCATGCTCAAGATCGAGACCGACGGCACGCGCCAGAGCGCGGGCCAGCTGCGCACGAGGCTCAAGGCGTTCGACGAGACGCTCCACGACGTGGCCGAGACGGGCGCCACGGGCGTGACGGCGCCCGTCGACGGCCCTATCTACGTGCTGGGCATCGACTCGGGCTCCACCTCGACCGACGCCGTGGTGGCGGACGGCGACGGCCAGATAGTGGCGAGCGTCATCGTGCCCACGGGCGCCAAGGCCTCCGCGGGCGCACGCCGCGCCATCGACGAGGTGCTCAAGCAGGCGGGCCTCTCCAACGACGACCTCACCCTGCGCGTCGCCACCGGCTACGGCCGCGACAACATCGAGGGCATGGACTGCGCCATCACCGAGATCACCTGCCACGCCCGCGGCGCGCACCACCTCATGCCCGAGGCTCGCACCGTCATCGACATCGGCGGCCAGGACTCCAAGGTCATCCACCTCGACGAGGCGGGCGGCGTCGCCAACTTCGTGATGAACGACAAGTGCGCGGCCGGCACCGGGCGCTTCCTCGAGGCCACGGCCCGTGCCATGGAGCTTACGCTCGACGAGTTCTGCCGCGTGGGCCTCGAGTGGAAGCACGACGTCAAGATCTCGAGCATGTGCACGGTCTTTGCCGAGAGCGAGGTCATCACCCTCGTGGCCGACGACACGCCTGTGGCCGACATCGTGCACGGCCTCGACATGAGCGTGGCGACCAAGACGGCCGCGCTCGCGAGGCGCGCCAAGGCCGAGCCCGCCTACCTCATGACCGGCGGCGTGGCCCAAAACGAGGGCGTCGTGCGCGCGCTCGAGGACGTGCTCGGGGCGCCTGTGGCAACAAACCCCAGCTCGCAGCTGTGCGGAGCCATTGGTGCCGCGCTTCTCGGCCTAGAGTCCCTGCAGCAGTAGGGCAACAGCAGGAATAGTGGGACAATTAAGCCCGTAGCTTTTCTGTCCCACTTTTCCTGCGGTTTGGGACGATAAGGCTCTGGGCTGTTCTGTCCCAAGTTGCTAGACGAGCGCCTGCTCCAGCGAGAGCTTGGGAACGTGATGGACGCTCGCGTCGTCACGCCAGTAGGTGGTGGTCCCGTCGGGCGAGGCCTCAAGCGGCTCGAGCACCACCTCCTCGGCCGGACGGCCCAGGGCCACCACCATGAGGGGCACCACGTCGGCGGCCTCGAGGCCCAGCGCCTCGCTCACCTTCTGCTTGTTGAACGCGTGGAGCATGCAGCCGCCATAGCCCGCCTGGCGCGCGGCGAGCATGACCGTCTGGGCGGCGATGCCCTCGTCGACCGCCGTGGTGGCGCCGTGCCCCGCATCGCAGATCACGATGTAGCCGGTGGGGCGCTCCCCCTGCGCGGGGCCATCCCAGTCCTTGAGGGCGCCCGCCCACGCAAGCTGGGCAAACACGGCGTCGCGCTCGGAGGCGGCACTCACGATGCGATAGCGCAGCGGCAGGCGGTTGGCGCCGCTCGCCACCACGCGCGCGAGGTCAACCAGCTCGATCATGAGGGCCTCGGGGATGGGGTCTCCCTCATCGAAGCGGCGAAAGGTGCGGCACCCCCTCACCACGCGGACAAAGTCGCTCAGATCAAAGTCCCTCTCGGCACGACGTGCCAGCTCCTCGAACTCGCTCATGAAAGCCTCCTTACCCGCGGACGCGCCGCGCTAGTCGATCAGTCCAAAGTGACGCAGGGCGTTTGCGATGCCATCGTCCTCGATGTTGTCGGTGACGTAGTCGGCGGCCGCCTTGGCCTCGTCGGTGCCGTTGCCCATAGCCACGCCCACCGTGCAGTACTGGAGCATCGTGGCGTCGTTGCCGCCGTCGCCAAAGGCGATGGCCCCGGCGCCCTCCAAGCCAAAGTGCTCCATCGTGGCGCGCACGCCCGCAGGCTTGCTGCTGGTGGCGGGCACCACGTCGCAGAACAGGTCGCACCAGCGGGCCACGATGCAGTCGCTCATGATCTGCTCGACCCGACCCTGCTCCGCGGGCGGCACAAAGACGCAGAACTGGTAGATGCCCTCGTCGAGCGACAAACGTGGGTCGCGGATGGGATAGGTACTGGCCACCATGCGCTCGAGCTCGTGGATGCGCTCGGAATCGCAGCTGGCCCAGGAGTTCTCGCGCGTGAGGACAATGGCGTCGAACGCACCGGCCTCTATCTGCTCGACCAGACGCTCGCAGAGGTCACGGTCAATGCGCACGTCAAAGTAGGTGCCCCCGGCGTCGTAGCACAGCGAGCCCGTCATGGTGACGTAGGCGTCGAAGCCGCCCTCGAAGCCCGGAAAGCCCTCGGCGATGCAGGGCGGCAGCTGAATGGGCGGACGACCCGTGCACAGCACGCACTTGACGCCACGGCGGCGCAGCTCGGCAAGCGCCGCCTTGGTCGATGGCGGAATGAGGTGGTTGGTCGACTTGCTCAGCAGCGTGCCGTCGACGTCAAAGAATGCGGCCTTGATCACGTTTGTCCCCTCTCGCGGCTCTTCGTGACCTAGGTTAGCAGCCCGCAACAGGCCCGAGCGGGGTCGGACGGACCGTCAGAGGGCTTCCGCATCAAAAATCATCGTCAAGTCGGTATCCTCATTGGTCCCCTGCAATGCATGCGGCCTCAAGCGCCAACAAAACCGCAGGTCGCGAGCTGCCAATCAAGCGGTCTACTCGGCAAGTTCCGAATAGGGTACCTACTTGATGACATTTTTTCTAAGGGGCAGCCCAACCGGCAAGTCGCACCCCAAGAATG
>NZ_CEVYAT010000164.1:0-3257 GCF_982402205.1 Parolsenella sp.
GTTATATACCGCTCGCAAGAACGGTTGACCCGTTAGGGCTGTTCTTTTCCCTTAAGGGTTGCCAAACCATTTGTAAGGGTTCAGACTTTGATTCAGTTTCTTATGGCGAGCGTTGTTTAAATTCATACACAACGCCTAAGCGGAAAAAAGAATTTCTTGGTATCCAAGCCACACTGGGGCCGAACGGGGGAGAAGGGAATGCAACATGCGTAACGTCAGCCGCAGGCAGGTTCTGCAGGGAATGGGCGCCGGCATCGTCGCCGTCACCACCGGCATGAATCTCGTGGGCTGCGGTGGCTCCGCCGCCACCACCGAGGCCGCCACGCCCGAGGCCGCTGCCTCGGGCGAGAGCCTCATCGTCTTCGCTGCCGCGAGCATGACCGAGAGCCTCACCAAGGCCACCGATGCCTTCACCAGGGAGACCGGCACCGAGGCCGCCTTCACCTTCGATTCCTCGGGCACCCTCAAGACCCAGATCCAAGAGGGCGCCGAGTGTGACGTCTTCATCTCCGCCGGCCAGAAGCAGATGAACCAGCTCGACGCCACCGCTGACTCGAGCGTCAACACCGAGGGTCTCGACCTCATCGAGAGCGACACCCGCTTCAACATCCTCGAGAACGAGGTCACCCTCGTGGTCCCCGAGGGCAACCCCGCCAACATCAACAGCTTCGAAGAGCTGGCCCAGCACCTCCAGGCCGGTGACATCAAGCTCGCCATGGGCAACTCCGACGTGCCGGTGGGCCAGTACACCCAGAAGATCCTGGCCTACTACACCCTCAACGAGGACGAGCTCGCCGCCGCTGGCGTGCTGACCTACGGCACCAACGTCAAGGAAGTCACGACGCAGGTCTCCGAGGACGCCGTCGACTGCGGCATTATCTACCGCACCGACGCCGTCTCTGCCGGTCTCACCGTGGTCGACGTCGCCACCAAGGACATGTGCGGCCAGGTCATCTACCCGGCTGCCGTCGTCAAGGGCACCAAGCACGAGCAGGCCGCCAAGGACTACCTCGAGTTCCTCAAGGGCTCCGAGGCCGGCGCCTGCTTCGAGGAGGTCGGCTTCAAGCCGCTGTTCGAGTAGCGGGTCACGCGTATGGCGTGAGATAAGAGTCTAAGCGGCGCCCCGGCCGAATTTCGACGGTCGGGGCACGTGTCGTTGGAGGAAACCGTGGACTGGTATCCGCTCATAAACTCGCTGCGCATCGCCGCGGTGGCCACGGTGGTGGTGTACTTTGCCGGCATCGGCGCCGCGCAGCTCATCGCCCGCCTGCCGCGCACGGTCAAGGCGCTGCTCGACGTGGTGCTCACGCTGCCGCTCGTGCTGCCGCCCACCGTCGTTGGCTACCTGCTGCTGCTCGTCCTGGGACCGCGCCGCCCGGTGGGCGCGTGGGTGCTCGAGACCTTTGGCATCCGCCTCACCATGACGTGGTACAGCGCGATCTTTGCCTGCATCATCGTGGCGTTTCCGCTGATGTACCGCACCGCCCGCGGCGCGTTCGAGGCCTACGACGACACGCTTACCGCTGCCGCCCAGACCTTGGGCAAGAGCCGCACCTGGGCCTTCTGGCACGTCCAGATGCCCAGCTGCGCGCAGGGCATCCTCGCCGGCGCGGTGCTGGCCTTTGCTCGCGCCCTGGGCGAGTACGGCGCCACCGCCATGATCGCCGGCTACACCCCCGGCCAGACGGCGACCATCTCCACCACGGTCTACCAGCTGTGGCGCACCGGAGACGACATGCTCGCCCTCAAGTGGGTGCTCGTGAACATGGCGATCTCGGCCGTGGTGCTGCTTGCCATGAACTGGCTCGAGGGCCGCGCCCGCACGCAGGGAGGCACCAAGTGAGTCTTTCCGTCGACATTCGCAAGAGCTTCCCGGGCTTTAGCCTCGACGTCTCCTTCGAGGCGCCCGACGCCACCAAGACGCTTGCGCTTCTGGGCGCGTCGGGCTGCGGCAAGTCCATGGCCCTCAAGTGCATCGCCGGCATCGAGACGCCCGACGAGGGCCGCATCGTGCTCAACGACCGCGTGCTGTTCGACTCCGCCGCGCACGTCAACGTGCCTGCGAGCGAGCGCCGCGTGGGCTACCTCTTCCAGAACTACGCGCTGTTCCCCACGATGACCGTGGTCAAGAACATCGAGGTTGGCGTGCGCGGCGGCACCCGCGAGGAGCGTCGCGAGCGCGCGGCCGCCCAGATCCGGGCCTTTAGGCTCGAGGGCCTCGAGAGTCGCAAGCCCTCGGAGCTCTCCGGCGGCCAGCAGCAGCGCTGCGCCCTGGCCCGCATCATGGCAAACAAGCCCGAGCTGTTGCTGCTCGACGAGCCGTTCAGCGCGCTCGACGGCTTTCTGCGCTGGCAGATCGAGCTCGAGCTCGCCGACACCCTCAAGGCCTTCCCGGGCGGCGTGGTCTTCGTGACGCACAGCCGCGACGAGGCCTACCGCATGTGCGACCAGGTCTGCGTGCTCACGGCCGGCAAGAGCGGTCGCACCGTGGGCACCTACGAGCTGTTCGACGCGCCGGCCACGCGTTCCGAGGCCATCATCAGCGGCTGCAAGAACGTGAGCGAGGCCGTGCCGGCGGGTGAGCGTGTGGTGCGCTGCGTCGACTGGGGCGTCGAGCTCGCTTGCGCGCAGGACGTCGCGGGCGCCACGAGCGTGGGCGTGCGCGCGCACTTCCTGCGCATTGTGCGTGCCGACGGCCGCGTGGTCGACACCATTGGTGATGCCGAGACGGGCTTTGGCTCGGCCGCCCATGATGCCGAGAAGGGCGCGCGGGTGGCGGGCGCTGTCGCCGGTGCCGTGGGCGACGACGCGTCCGGCTCCGCATCCGTCTCGCCCGACAACCGCATCGAGTGTCGCGTTGCCCGCGTGATCGACAACGTCTTCTCGACCATCGTCATGTGCGACACCCCTGGCACCGCCCAGTTGCGCGTTGAGCTGTCCAAAGACGCCTGGGCCTCCCTTGAAGACCCCACGAGCGTTACCATCGAGGTCTCGCCCGCCGACGTCATGGTTCTGAGGGGATGAGTAGTTGAGGGACACCCTGGGCAGGAACATCTCCTACCTGCGTCTTTCCATCACCGACAAGTGCAACTGCCGCTGCATCTACTGCATGCCCGCGGCAGGCGTTGCGCACCGCCGTCACCGCGACTTGCTCTCGTTCGAGGAACTCGCCGAGGGGGTGGCGGCCGCCGCTACGTTGGGCGTGCGCAAGGTACGCATCACGGGTGGCGAGCCGCTTGCCCGCCGCGGGCATGCAG
>NZ_CEVYAT010000165.1:0-3254 GCF_982402205.1 Parolsenella sp.
GTAGTGGATGTTGTTACGCACCACGGCCGCCACGCAGGCCTCGGAGCCAGCCGCGGCGCCCATCCAGCAGATGTCGTGGTTGCCCCACTGGATGTCGAGCGAGTGGTAGCCCATGAGGTGGTCGAGGATCGCGTCTCCACGCGCGCCGCGGTCGAAGACGTCGCCCACCACGTGGACGTGGTCGACTGCCAGACGCTTGATGAGGGCGGCGAGGCTCTTGATGAAGTCGCAGACGCTGCCCGTCTCGATGATCGAGTCGACGATGCGTTCGTGGTAGGCGGCGCGGCTCGTGGGCTCGCCGGGACTCGCGTGCAGCAGCTCGTCGATGATGTAGGCGTAGGCGACGGGCATGGCCTTGCGTACCTTGGAGCGGGTGTAGGCGTCCGACAGGTAGCGCGCGAGCTCGATGAGCTGCGACAGCGCGGTGCGGTACCACGTGGGCGTGTCGAGGTGCGCGGCGGCGACGCGCTTGAGGCGCTCGTCGGGATAGTAGATGAGGGTGCACAGGTCGGCCTGCTCTCCCGCGGTGAGGCGATGGCGGAAGACCGCGCGCACGCGCTCGCGGATGACGCCCGAGCAGTTGTTGATGATGTGGTCGAACTGCTCGTAGTCGCCGTGGACGTCTGATATGAAGTGCTCGGTGGCCTTGGGAAGGTTGAGGATGGCCTCGAGGTTGATGATCTCGGTGTAGACGGCCTGGCACGTGGGGAACTTCTCGGAGAGAAGCTCAAGGTACTTGGTGCGTTGCCCGTCCATAACGTCTGTGCGCATGCGTCTCCCTCGCCCGTGGTCGTGAGGCCATCCTAGCCCCGCGGGCCTGCGAGTGGCGCAAGTCCATTAAATGTACACGTTTGCGTAGTCATTTGATTCACGGGCGGAGACGGGTGGGCGGACGCGTCGAGCGCCATGGGCGCGGCAGGCCACGTGGGCGACGGGCCCCGCGCGCAAGCGGCCGCGCGTGACGGATAATCAGGGCCAGCAAACACAAACCCGCCCGGACGGGCCACGGCGAAACGAGGACGGATGGCCGCAAGCAAGAGGATGGCAAACTGGGACCTGCTCAGGTCGCTCTCGATGCTGTTGGTCGTCGTGTGCCACAGCGCGCGCTGCCTGCCGCCCGTCTGCGGCGTCGACGCGACGCCCGCCCTCGAACGCCTGGCCCTCGTCTGCGACCCCGTCTTCTTTGCCCTGTCGGGCTTCTTTGCCATCCGGCCCCTCAGACAGGGCTACGGCCGATACCTCTCGCACAAGGCCAAGACGATCGTGGTGCCGCTGCTGGTCTACGCCACGCTCGCCTACGCCGCCTTCTGCCTCACCGGAAGCGAGGTGCTGGGAGTCGACACCTACCTCACCTGGGTCTGGCAGACCATGGGGGCGCAGTACTGGTTCGTGCCCGCGCTCATCCCCTGCCTCATGGTGGCGCCGCTGCTCTTCGTGCTCTTCTCGAATCTGAACAAGCGCCAGACGAGGCTCGCGCTGTCCATAACGGTCGCGCTGTCGCTATGGGGGCTCGCGGGCCAGCTCGTCGAGATGACGTTCCCGTCTGCGACGACCGAGGGGCTGCTGGGCATCGCGAACCACCTCTTCCCGGCGTCAACGCTCCTCGGCAGCTACCTGCCCTACTTCTGCCTGGGATACCTTGCCGAAAGGGTTCCCGAGCTCTATGGCGAGCGAGGCGCCCGAGCCATCTGCGTTCTGGGGTGGGTCGCGTGGCCGTGCGTGGCCCTGCTCGTCCTACTTGGCTTCGAGCCGCACAACCCGGACTATTCGTGGGTCGTGACGACCATCGCGGTGTTTTGCCTCTTTGCCAAGATCTGCGTGCGTGGCCGGCGGACAAGCGCCGCCATCACCTGGGTGGCGCGCCACTCCTACGGTGTCTACCTGCTGCAGGCGGGCGTCATCCACTTTGTCTTTGCCGCGGCGACGGGCGCGGGCCTGCTCGATACCAGCAGGGGCGGGCCCGTCTGCGTCATGGCGTGGGTCGCGTGCACGCTGGCCTGCTACCTCATCTCGCTTGCGGTGGCGGCGCTCCTCGATGCGACCGTGGTGAGGCTCACGCAGGCGGGGTACGAGAGGATCGAGGGCGCGCTCGCCCACCACGAGTAGCGAAAGCGCTCCGGGCAGATGCACCCGCGAGCGCAGGTGGGCTCGCTTCATGACGCACGATGGCGCCGCCGCGTCCCGGCGTGCCAACAGCCCCGCCCCCTTGGCACGCAGGCCTGCCCCATGGTACGCACAAAGAAAAGGGCGAGCCAGGCGGCCCGCCCCGATGGCGCTAGTTGTGGACGACCACCACGTCGCCGACCTTGCACAGGCCAAAGAGCTCTTTGGCCTTGTCGCCGGGCAGGTTCACGCAGCCGTGGCTACCGGCGTACTGGTAAATGTCTCCGCCAAAGCGGCTGCGCCAGCTGGCGTCATGCAGGGCCCACGAGTTGCCAATGAAGGGCATCCAATAGCTCACGTGGCTGATGTACTCGGGCTGGTTGGTGGCCGGGTCGATGGCACCGCGCAGCTCGACGTCGCCCGAGGCGCGACAGCTGTTGAGGACGTAGACGCCGGTGGGCGTGTCGTGGCCCTTGGCGTGGTCGCCGGTGACGCAGTCGCTCTCCCAGACGAGGGCGCCCGAGTCGTCGTACATGCGCACGTGCTGCTCGGCCAGGTCAATGTCGATGTAGCGGTTGCCCCAGTCTCTGAGGCCCGCGTCGGGCACGTTCTGGGCCGTCTCCTTGGTGGGAATCTCGATGGCGTCGGTCGAGCCGGCCTCGACGGCCGCCTTGAGCGCGTCAGTGAGCGCGACCTCGTCGGTGACCCAGCCGTAGGCATCGTCCCAGTGGCTGGAGCCCGTGGCGGCGACCGTCACGACCTTGCCGTCGGGGCGGGTGTAGGTGCGCGCGGCGCCGCGGGTGTCGTACTTGGCGGCGACCTCGGTCTTGACCCAGTCCTTGAGCTTGTTCTCGTCGAGCGTGGCGTTGTGCTGGTCGTCGAGCGTGATCCAGGAAGAAATCTGCGTGCGCGTGACCTCGCCCGCCACGACGCCGCCCATCGTGAGCGGGATGTCGGCCGTCATGAAGCGGTTGGCGTTCTTGGGCGCCTCGGCGAGCTTCTCGTCATCGGACGTGACGCTCGGTCGGGCCAGGCAGTCCTTGCCAAGCCTGATGGTGTCGGTGAGGCTCGTGAGCTGCTCGCCCACGTACGCGATCGTGGCGTCCGCATCGAGGGCCGTGCCAAGCTGCTCGGGCACGACGGCGTAGGCC
>NZ_CEVYAT010000166.1:0-3230 GCF_982402205.1 Parolsenella sp.
AGCCAGAGATCTCGGGTAGCTGCTCGGCGCGCTCGACGGTGAAGCCCGCGTGGCGCGAGCCGGGCGCGAGCTGTGGGTTGGGGGTGGCGAAGTCTTGGCTCATGGTGCTACCTTTCTTGGTGGTTTGACATGAGACTGTAGCACGCGCTCGGGACGTCGTTTGCCGTGCGCTGGCTCGCGGCGGGGGCGGGTGTCGCGCGCGGGCTGACGTGCCTTGGGCGAATGGACGGACGATGAGCGACTCGAGCAAGACGACGCGCGGCGTGGTGCTGACGCTGATTGGCGGCACCTTCTGGGGCTTCTCGGGCACGTGCGCCAAGTTCCTGATGGACGGCTACGGCCTTGACCCCGTGTGGATCGTGGCCGTGCGCCAGTTCTTTGCCGGGTGGCTGTTCCTGGCGCTTGCCTGCGCCTCCCCGCGCGACCGTGAGAGCCTGCGCGGGCTCGTTGCCGCGCGCGGCGGCGGGTGGCGCGGACTCGCCATGCTCGTGGCCACGGCGGCCTGCATGATGCTCAACTCGGTCTGCTACAACGTGGCGGTGAAGCTCACCAACTCGGCTACGGCCACGGTGCTGCAGACGCTCGCCCTCGTGGTGCTCATGGTCTATGCGTGCGTGCGCGCCAGGCGCTCGCCCAGGAGACGCGAGCTCGCGGGCCTTGCGCTGGCGCTGGGCGGCACGTTCCTAATCGCCACCGGTGGCGACCCGTCTCACCTGTCGATGCCGCTCGATGGCCTTTTGTGGGGCATCGCGACCTGCTTCACCTACGCGCTTTACAGCGCGGTGCCCGAGGGCCTGCTCAAACGATGGGGAAGCCCCGTGGTCAATGCGGTGACGATGCTCGCCTCCGGCACGGTGCTGATGCTCGCGACGAGGCCCTGGGAGAGCGCGCCGACCTTTGACGCCGCGGGCGTCGCAGGCGTCGTGGCGATCGTGGTGGTGGGGACCTTCCTGGCCTACGCCCTCTACATGCAGGGCGTCAAGGACCTGGGGCCGCTGCGAGCGAGCATGCTGGGAACCTCGGAGCCCATTGCGGCCACGGTGTTCTCCGTGCTGTGGCTGGGGACGACGTTTGCCCCCACTGACCTCGCTGGCTTTGCCATGATCATCGTGATGGTGTACCTCACGGCGTAGGCACGCGGTAGCGTGGCGTGCTCGCGGTGGTCTCTGATTAGGCTCCGAGCGCTGTCGTTGCGGCGTGAGAGGGCCTGCGGCCAAATAATTGCACCAATTAGGTAACCTAACGGCGAGCGTGGGAGTAGGAGTGCTGCGTAGCCGGTATAGCCCCAGTTGCTGTTTGCCGATTTGGTACACCAATTTGTAAAACAACAGATAGGTTACCTAATTGGCGCTCTTTTTTATAAGGGACAGCCTTGATGGACGGCAATCTGCTGCAAAGATGGGGGCGACGCGCCTGTTTTGCACGTCGCCCCCATCGAGGTTCTTGCTTGTTTGCCCTACAGGAAGCGGTACTGGACCGCGCGGACGCCCCACTCGTAGGGGCTCGAGCAGCCAAAGGCCTTCCAACAACCGCCCGCCAGGTCGAGCACGCGGCCGTAGGCGGCAAACCCGCCCACGTCGTTCACGACGGCCGTGATCGTCTTGCCGCCGTAGCGAATCTGAACGGTGCGTCCCAGCAGGTAGCGCTGCGAGAGCGGCACGGCGACGGACATCGAGTCGTCGCTGAGCTCGTCGCCCGAGGCGGTGGCGTTGCCGCCGGTGTTGTCGGCAACCGAGTAGGCCGAGGCCATGCCGATCATCCACTCGCCGTCGCTCTTGACCTCGGAGCCGTCGGTGGCGCTGGGGTTGCTGGGCGTGGAGGCCGCGGGGGCCTGCGAGGTCTGGGGCGTGTTGGCGGCATCGGTGCTGGCGGGCTGGCTGGCGGCGTCGCTCTGGGCCTGGGCCTTCGCGGCCTCGGCAGCGGCCTGGGCGGCCGCCTGCGCGTTGAGTTCGTCGAGGGCGGCCTGCGCCTCCTCGAGCGAGTCCTGCGCCTGCTGCTTCTTCTCGCTGGCCTGCTGCTGCGAGGTCTGGAGCGTCTGCTGGGCGGCCTTGAGCTCGCCCTCCATCTGGTTGAGCTCGGTGAGCGCCTCGTTGTTCGAGCGCTGCACCGCATTGAGGTACTGGTAGGTGGTGAGGAAGTCGGCGAAGTCGTCGGCCGAGAGCAGCATGCTCACGAGGCCGGGCGTGCCCTGCTGCATCTTGTACAGCGAGCTCAGCGACTTCTCGGCGCGCTCGCGCTGGGCGGGAAGCGCGGCCGTAACCTCGTCGATCTTTGCCTGGGACTCGTCGATCTTGGTCTGCAGGTCGTTGACGGTGGCCGTGGCCTCGTTGTACGCCTGCGTGGCGGTGTCGATCTTTGCCTGGAGGTCGTCGGCCATGGTGGCGATTGCCGGACGGGGCAGGAGGGTGCACGTGCACAGCAGGGTCGCGGCCAGTGCCACGGCGGTGGTGCGCACGCTCGGTCGTCTGCTGCCGTTCTTCGTCATGTCGGTCCTTGCGCTCTTCCAAGGACCGCGCGTGGGCACGACCCCATCTTTCCCGAGGCCAGGGGCCTCGCATGCCCGCCGGGCAAGCCTCGCCCGTGCAGACATATCCCATACATTTTAGTGGCGGTTGGGCGCCTTCACACAAAAAGGGCGGGCGCCGCCACGTGGACGACGCCCGCCAAGGTTGCCTGCGAGCCCTCGCTACTTCACGACGAGGATGTCACAGGGCGCGTTGCGCAGCAGGAACGTGGAGATGGAGCCAAGCAGCGCGTACTTGATGCTCGACAGGCCGCGCGCGCCGCACAGCACGAGGTCGGGCTTCACGACGTCGAGCATCTCGTCCTTGAGCGTCTCGCGGATGCGGCCGGTCTTGACCATGACCTCGACCTTGGGAATCTTGTCGTTCGCTAGCGCCTCGTTGAGCTGGTCTGCGATCGAGTCGCGGAAGGCGCGGTCGAGGCCAGGGACGAGGTCGGTGGGGTAGGAGCCGGTGGTCTCGAGGACCGTCGAGTCGATGACGTGACCAATCGTGAGCTCGGCGTTGTTGTTCGCCGCCACGACGATGGCGCGCTCGAGCACCTTGTCCTGCTGCTCGGTGCCATCGAGGGAGACGAAGACCTTCTTGTAGCCAAGATCGTTGAGCGTTGCCATGTTGACCCCTTTGATCGTCGCTTGGCGCCTCTCGGGTTCGGTTGGCCCCGGGCTCCTCACGTGGGGTATACCCGTCCCTCCATTCTTCTGACGC
>NZ_CEVYAT010000167.1:0-3199 GCF_982402205.1 Parolsenella sp.
GAGTACACCGGTAAGGACACTAAGCCCTTTACGATTGGCGGCGGCACCTACGCCCGCCACTTCAGGAACGCCGCGAGCTTTGGCCCCGAGGAGCTCGACCTGCCCACGCCCGAGTGGGTGGGCCAGATTCATGGTCCCGACGAGGGCGCCAGCGAGGAGCAGCTCAAGCTCTCGCTCAAGATCTACATCTACGCAATCGCCGAGCTCATGAAGCTCGACCTCTAGGGGGACGGTTTGAACCGCGCAAAGCAAATCTCCGAGTCCATCGAGCTGGGAATCCTGCTGGCGCTTGCCGGCGGCTTCATGGACGCCTACTCCTATATCGCCCGCGACGGCGTCTTTGCCAACGCCCAGACTGGAAATATCCTGCTCGTGGGCGTGAACCTCTCCGAGGGCGACCTCATGAAGGCGGGGCGCTACTTCTTCCCGGTGCTGGCGTTTGCCCTAGGCATCATGCTCGCCGACCTCATCCACGAGCGTTTCTCGAGCGTGTTTCACTGGAGGCAGCTAACGGTGTTCTTCGAGGCGGTCATCCTCCTGGGCGTGAGCTTCGTGCCGGGCACGATGAACCTGGTGGCCAACTGCTTCACCTCGTTTGCCTGCGGCATGCAGGTCGAGAGCTTCCGCAAGATCCACGGCCACGGCATCGCCACGACGATGTGCATCGGCAATCTGAGGAGCGCGCTGCAGAGCGTCGACGACTACATCATCACGCACAAGAAGGGCTTCCTCGAGAACGGGCTGCTCTACTTTGGCGTGATCCTCACGTTCGTGCTGGGTGCCGTGCTGGGCAACGTCTGCATCCACCTGCTGGGCCTGCACGCCATCGTGGTGGCCTCGGCGCTGCTCGCGGTGTGCTTCTGCATCATGTTCATCGACCGCGAGGCCAACACCAAGCGCGTCCAGCGCCTGGGCTAGGCTGCTACCTCGAAGGGTGCGCGCCGTCCTGAGGCGGGCGCATCGCAAAAGAAATGAGACGAAGGGACTGTCCCCTCGTCTCATTTTTGCTATCTATCGGGTTCGTGCTCGATTGACTCCACGACGCCGTTCATCACGTCGTCGCCGGTGAGCGACCCCAGCAGCGTCGCAAAGCTGCGCGCAACAGGGAAGACCTCGGCATCGAGCGAGCCCTGCGCGGCCTCGACGAGCACGCCGATGACGCGCTCGGTGGGGGCGAGCGGCACGCTCGCGGCCTCGAGCACCTCGTCGACCTCGCCGCCCTCGACGGGACGCTCGCCCTCGAGGGCGCGCAGGGCGTGGAGCTCGAGCGCGGCGGCGCCCGCACAGGTGGCACGGCTCACGGCGGCCTTCTGGTAGCAGGCGTTTGCCACCTCGACGTTTCCCAGCTGCCACTCGAGGTAGGCGAGGCGGTAGTAGCCCACGCCCACGCCCTGCGGGTCAAAGGCCACCTCGAGCCAGGCACGCAGCTCCTCGGCCGCGGCCTCGTTGTCGTCCAGCAGCTCGTGGCAGCGCACGATGCGCAGCGTCGCGGCCATGTCGAGCGGGTCGAGCTCCTGGGCGCGGCGGGCAAAGGCGAGCGCCTCCTCGACGCGCCCGCGTTCGAGCAGCGCGCTGCTCATGAGGAGCTGCGCGCCGTAGTAGGCGTCGGGCACGAGGCGGGTCTTCTCGCCCTCGGTCGCCATCAGGCGGTTGTAGAGGGTGCGCGAGACGTAGCTCATGAACTGGCGCCAGGTCCTGCCATCCCCGTCGCGGTAGGTGTCGAGCGCGTCGATGGGGGCGAGAAGGTCGCAGAGCACCTCGATGGCCTCACTGGCCTTGCCCTGCTGCAGCAGGCCGGTCGCACGGTCGCAGCCACGCGACAGCTCGTCTCCCTCGACGAAGTCCTCGACGAAGGCGAGCTGGTCTGCGGCAGAGAGCGAGCCCTCGATGATGTGGCGCGCGCACCTTTTGCCCGCCTCGACCACCGTGGGGTCGACGTCGTTCTCGGTGAGGCGCAGGATGCGGCGCACCGAGCGCTCGGTGGAGCCACCCAGCTCGCGCACGACGCGCTGGGCCATGTGCTCGCGGCGGGCGCTCTCGTTGATCGACATCTCGCTCACGTGGTCGACGCCCAGTAGGCGTGCCTCGAAGCTTGGCAGCACGCGGCTCGACAGGTCGACCGACTCGTAGCGGCCGCGCGGGCAGAAGCGCTCGGAGTCGAGCTCGAAGCCCTGCTCGGTGCCCGAGAGCCTGCCGTTGATGGTGGGGCAGCGAACGCCCAGGCGCGCGCAGACCTCGGCGGCGTCGAAGTCCTCCGAGAGGTCGAGCTCACGCAGCTGCTCGCGCGAGACGTCTCCCGAGAGCAGGCATGTGTGGTGGCTGGGCGTCTCGAGCGTCACGGCCACGAAGGCGTGGCAGATCCTGCGCGAGCTGCGGAAGGCGTGCGCGGCGAGTAGCAGCGCGCAGCGTTGGGCGTAGTCGGCCGCCAGCCGGTCGCGCATCTGGGCCGAGCAGCGCACGATGCGCCCCAGCTCGGGGGAGTAGACGCTTGCGGGCTGGGCCGCGGCCGGCACGAAGGAGCACACGATCGCGGCGTCGCCTCCCATGAGGTTCACGCGGAACTGCGCGGTGAGGCGAAGCGGCAGGCGGAAGGTTTCGATGCCCGCCGAGATGGTCTGGCGTACGCCCCACTCGCCGAGCACGTCGCTCATGCTCGCGCGCGGGATGGGTGTGGAGCCCAGCTGCGCGCAGATCGACGAAGCGAGCGCCTGGTTGAAGCGGTAGCAGTCCTCGATGGTGACCTCTTCGGGCTCCATGGTCCCCTGCGCGTGCTTGCGGAAGTGCTCCCAGGCAAAGAGCGCCCGGTTGAGGGCGCCCTCGGTGGCAAGGACGCGCAGCATGTCGGCCCAGGCCACCGTGTCGTCGATGACGCGCAGGTAGAAGGTCTTACTGCGGCCCGTGTAGACCACCACGACGCGGGGGAGATGGGCGTCGGGGTCGAGGATGCCGGCCTCCCTCAGGCCGCGGGCAAGGTAGGCGCGGATGGCGTCGGCGTCAAAGTTGTCCTCGCTGCCAAGGTCGGAGCGGTAACGACGGGCGATACGCTTGAGCACCGCCCAGGGCCGCGGGTTGCGCGAGAGCCTGCGGGCAAGCCGCTCCATGTCGAGCAGATCGACCTCCTCGCCCTCGTGTGCCTTGCCATCCTGGCCGGCGTCCTCGGGAACGTCGCCGCCATCGGAGTCGCCCCTGTCTCTTATAC
>NZ_CEVYAT010000168.1:0-3109 GCF_982402205.1 Parolsenella sp.
GGGCCGGTGGCTCTTTGCGCGGCGCGGCTCTTTGCCGGTGCTGTGGTGGAGGTCGTTGGTTGGCTTGCCTCGCTTCCGCTTGCGAGCGTCGCGGCAACGGCCCCTGGCTGGGCCGCGCTCGTGCCTCTCGTTGTGGGGTCCGTGCTGCTCTCCACCTGGCCCAGGCCTTCGCCGCGTGCGCTACGCATGGGGTGCGCGGCGCTGTTCGTGCCCCTTGTCGCGCTCGCCCTGCGCCTCTATGTGCTCGTGCCCCCAAGCGTCACAGTGCTCGACGTTGGCCAGGGCGATGCCATCCTCATCCGAGATGGCCCCCACGTGATGCTCGTCGACACGGGTCCCGCCGGCACCATCACGCCCGCGCTGGCGCGCCATCACGTGGCGTGGCTCGACGCCGTGGTCGTCACCCACCTGCATGATGACCACACCGGTGGCATCGATGAGCTCGCGGGGCTAGTGAGCTGCGGCGATGTGCTCGTTGGCAGGGGAGTCGGGGCCAATCTGGGCTCCCTCGAGGATGACGTCGGGCGCCTTGCGCGCAATGGCGTCGAGGAGCTCGGTGTGGGAGACTCCCTGCGCGTTGGCGGCTTCAAGATAATGTGCCTGTGGCCTGATGAGCCCACCGACGGCTCCGAGAACGAGGACTCCGTCTGCCTCCTGGTGGAGTACGAGGGCCTTCGGGGCGAGATGTCCGTGCTTCTCACGGGAGACGCCGAGTCCGACGTCCTGCAGGCGGTGGTCCCTCGGGCCGGCGACGTCGATGCCCTCAAGGTGGGCCATCACGGCTCGCGCGTGTCCATCACCACGGAGGAGGCCGCCGAGCTTGCGCCCGAGATCGCCGTGGCGAGTGCGGGGGAGGGCAACTCCTATGGGCATCCCACGCCAGAGTGCCGGGAGGTGCTGGAGGGTGCGGGCTCGACGTTTCTGTGCACCATCGAGCGCGGGGACGTTACGCTCGAGCCGGATCCGATGGGCGTGCGCGTGACTTCTCAGCGCTAGGGTTTGCGGACGGTGCGCATGTATTCGGGTATCGCCTTGGTTGGCTCGTCTTCCCTGCGCCCGAGGCTGCGAATCGCCTCGAAGCCGCGGGCCCGTGGGGCGTACGGGCACGCGGGGCGATACAATCGAATGCAATGCAACTCCAAGGGAGGTCCCATGGCAGAGCTCTTGCCCGCATATCTGGTCGTTGGTACCGACGAGCTCAAGCGCTCGTCGGTCGTGAAGCGCCTGCGTGCCAAGGTCCCCGCAGACCTCGCGGACTTCAACCTCGACCAGATTGACGGACATGCAGTCGAGGATCCTGACCAGATCGTCTCATCGGCCCAGATGCTGCCGTTCTGTGCCGACTTCCGCCTCGTGATCGTCGAGGCGGCCGACGCCCTGCCCAAGCCCGTCTCCGAGGCACTCGTCTCCTACCTTGCAGACCCCAACCCCCAGTGCGTCCTGTGCCTCGTGGCCGAGAAGCTCGCCAAGAACACGCGCCTCTACAAGGCGGTCGCCAAGGTGGGGGCCAAGGCCATCATCGACTGCGCGCCGCTCAAGCGCTGGAACCTGCCGCCCTACGTGGTGAAGCTTGCCGCGGGCCACGGGCTCACCATGGACGTCGACGCGGCCGACGAGCTCGTGAACCGCGTGGGCGAGTCGACCGTGGCGCTCGACAACCAGCTCAAGAGCCTGGCCGAGCAGCTCGGCGCGCGACGCATCACCCGCGCCGACGTCGAGGCAAACGTGGCCCAGGTCGCCGAGGTGAGCCCCTGGGCATTTGCCGACGCCGTCTGCGAGCGCGACGCGGCCCGTGCGCTCGTCATGCTTGGCGCGATGCGCAGCCCCGCGTACGTCTTTCTCCACTCGGTGCTCCTGGGCAGGCTCCGCGAGCTCATCTGCGCCCAGTCGCTCGATGCTCGTGGCGCCTCCTCCCAGGTTGCCCGCGAGCTGGGGCGCCAGCAGTGGCAGGTCAAGAACCACGCCCGCTGGGCCCGCCGCTTTGGCAGGGGCGAGCTCGTGGTCCTGCTGCGCGAGGCGGCCGTGTGCGAGCGCGCCCTCAAGGGCAGCCCCGACTCCGAGACCGCCTTCGTCCGCTTCGTCCTCGCCATCTGCACCCCTCGCGCGCATTAGGCATGCACACGAGCTTGTGTGTCTGTGGTCCTCGCGCCGTGTGTCACAGGTGCAGTCTGGTCACAAAAGAACCCCCGCTGGCCAGCACGCCAGCGGGGGTTCAAAGATTCGCTGTATGCGAGAAGCTACTTGATGGTGTTCACGAGCTTCTGGACGCCAGACTTGCGCTGGGCAGCCTGGTTCTTGTGAATGATGCCCTTGGAGGCAGCCTTGTCGAGCAGACGGCCGGCCTTGTTGGCCTCGGTCTGAGCGAGCTCGGCATCCTTGGCCTCGACGGCGGCGCGGACGCGCTTGACGGCGGTCTTCAGCTCGGAACGGACGGCCTTGTTGCGCATGCGAGCCTTCTCAGCGGTGAGGATGCGCTTCTTCTGCGACTTGATGTTAGCCACGTACAGATCCTTTCAATTACTTCTCTTTGAGGCCTCTGTTGGGCTGGGGAGTGGGGTTCCCGTTGCCCGACACGGCAGTCAACTTCGCGAGTATAGCAGATGGTCATGGCGTCTGCACCACAAATGCAAAGAACTCGCAGGTGCATCGAAGAAATACGCTAGAATCGACCACATGAATACTCACGATACCTCACACATCAGGAACTTCTCCATCGTCGCTCACATCGACCATGGCAAGTCCACCATCTCCGACCGCATCCTCGAGCTCACCCGAACGGTCGACGAGCGCGACATGGAGTCGCAGCTCCTCGACACGATGGACATCGAGCGCGAGCGTGGCATCACGATCAAGAGCAATGCCGTGCGCGTGATGTACGACGCCGATGATGGCCAGACCTACCAGTTCAACCTCATCGACACGCCGGGCCACGTCGACTTCACCTACGAGGTCTCGCGCTCTCTTGCCGCGTGCGAGGGTGCCGTGCTCGTCGTTGACTCCACCCAGGGCGTCGAGGCGCAGACGGTTTCAAACGCGAGCTTTGCGATGAACGCCAACCTCGACATCGTGCCGGCCATCAACAAGATCTACCTGCCGAGCGCCCATCCCG
>NZ_CEVYAT010000169.1:0-3058 GCF_982402205.1 Parolsenella sp.
GGGCGGCGAGGCCCAGCGCATCCGCCTGGCCACGCAGATTGGCGCCGGCCTCATGGGCGTGCTCTACATCCTGGACGAGCCCTCGATTGGCCTGCACCAGAGGGACAACGACCGCCTCATCCACACGCTCGAGCGCCTGAGGGACCAAGGCAACACCGTGATCGTGGTCGAGCACGACGAGGATACGATCCGCGCGGCGGACTACGTGCTCGACATGGGGCCTGGCGCGGGCGAGCTGGGCGGCGAGGTCGTGGCCGCGGGCACCCCGCAGCAGATCTGCGCCTGCCAGGACTCCATCACGGGCGCCTACCTCACGGGCCGCAGGCTCATCCGCCTGCCCGAGAAGCGCCGCAAGCCCGGCCGCGGCGCCCTCAAGATTACGGGGGCCACGCACAACAACCTCAAGAACGTCACGGCGAGCATCGAGTTTGGCACGCTCACCGTGGTCACGGGCGTGTCGGGCTCGGGCAAGAGCTCGCTGGTGACCGACACGATCGCCCCCGCGCTCACGAACGCCATCCAGCGCTCGCAGCGCCCGGTGGGCGAGTACAAGAAGATTGTGGGTATCGACCAGATCGACAAGGTCATCGACGTCGACCAGAGTCCCATCGGCCGCACCCCGCGCTCGAACCCCGCCACCTACATTGGCCTGTGGGACGACCTGCGCGCCCTGTTCGCCAGCACGCCCGAGAGCCGCGCCCGTGGCTACAGCCCCGGTCGGTTCAGCTTCAACGTCTCGGGCGGCCGCTGCGAGGCCTGCAAGGGAGACGGACAGATCAAGATTGAGATGAACTTCCTGCCCGACGTCTACGTTCCGTGCGAGGTCTGCCACGGCGCGCGCTACAATCGCGAGACGCTCGAGGTCACCTACCACGGCAAGAACATCTCGCAGGTGCTCGACATGAGCGTCACCGAGGCCCTCAAGTTCTTCGCGAACATCCCGCGCATCAAGAACAAGCTCCAGACGCTCTACGACGTGGGCCTGGGCTACATCCGCCTGGGTCAGCCCGCCACGACGCTCTCGGGCGGCGAGGCGCAGCGCGTGAAGCTCGCCAAGGAGCTCCACCGCCAGCAGACAGGGCGTACGTTCTACATCCTCGACGAGCCCACCACGGGCCTGCACTTCGAGGACGTGCGCCAGCTGCTCGACGTGCTGCAGCGCCTGGTCGACGCGGGCAACACCGTGCTGGTCATCGAGCACAACCTCGACGTCATCAAGGTGGCCGACCGCCTCATCGACATGGGTCCCGAGGGCGGCGACGGCGGCGGCCAGGTGGTCGTGTCCGGCACGCCCGAGCAGGTGGCCGCCTGCCCCGAGTCGTATACGGGCCGCTTCCTGGCGCCGGTGCTCGAGCACACCCGCGAGCTGCAGTGCAAGCTCGACGAGAGCGGCGAGGGCGAATGGGTGCCCAACATCCCCGTGCCCGAGCCAGCGCTCGAGGAATAAGCGCGTGACGTGCCAAAGGGGTCAGAGCCCTTTGGCGCGCTTGCGCCTGGTGGACGGTAACCCCTTTCGGCCTTGTTATCTTGCGAGCTTGGCCAGGCGTGGCGTGGCCTAGCTCTCGTCTTGCGGCCGGGCGTCCCACGCGCCAACGTACCTGTCCTTGGCTTGCGTTCGGGCACTCACCACAGTCCCTTCACGGCGGTCTTGCGCGGTGGGGTAGACTTCATGGGTCGCATGTTGGGCGTGGTCTCGCGTGCGGCCCGTTTTGCTAGCTCAAGGGAGGTGCGGCGTGGCCCGCAAGGAGAAGGTTCAGAAGACCAACGCGATGCGCGAGCTCGAGCGCGCCGGTGTGGCCTTCGAGGCGATCGCGTTCGAGGAGCCCGACCCCTCGGGCGTGCGCGACCTGGGCGTCCAGATTGCCAACATGCTGGGCTATGACCCCGGGCAGGGCTTCAAGACCCTCGTCTGCGTGGCGCCGCACGGCGGCCACGTCGTCTGCTGCGTGCCCTCGGGCGCCGAGCTCGACCTCAAGAAGGCGGCCGCTGCCACCGGCGAGAAGTCGCTCTCCCTCATGCACGTGCGCGACCTCGAGCCCACCACGGGCTACGTCCGCGGCGGCTGCTCGCCCGTGGGCATGAAGAAGCGCTTTCCCACCCTCATCGATGAGACGGCGCGGCTCTTCGATGACATCTACATCTCCGGCGGTCGCCTGGGCCTCACGCTCAAGGTGAACTCCGAGGCACTCGTCGCGTTTCTCGGCGCCACGCTTGCCGACATCTGCCGAGAGGACGCCTCATGGCCAATCATTTAACGCCCGAAGCCCCCGAGCACGACGACGCCCACGTCGCCGAGCACCTCGCACCCCACGCGCCCGAGCACCTTGCGGCCGAGACGCCCGAGCGCCTCGCCGCCGATGCCGCGCCCGATGCCCCCGCACCCGACGCCAACGTGGGCCGCTCGGCCGCGATGATGAGCGTGCTCGTCATCATCAGCCGCCTCACGGGCTTCGTGCGCACCTGGGGCCAGGCCTTCGCCCTAGGCACCACGCTGCTCTCGAGCTGCTACACGGTGGCCAACAACCTGCCCAACCAGCTCTACGAGCTCGTTATCGGCGGCATGCTCATCACGGCCTTCCTGCCCGTCTACCTCGACGTTCGCGAGCGCAAGGGTCGCCGCGGCGCCAACGAGTACGTGTCCAACCTGCTGTCGGTCCTGCTCGTGATCCTGAGCGTCTGCTTCGTGCTCTGCCTCGTCTTCGCCGCGCCCCTCATCTGGGTGCAGTCGGCCGGCACCGACCAGTCCCAGATGGCAGACGGCGTGACGCTCTTCCGCTTCTTTGCCATCGAGGTCGTGCTCTACTGCCTGTCGAGCGTGGCCTCGGGCGTGCTCAACGCCGAACGCGACTACTTCTGGAGCAACGCTGCCCCCATCTTCAACAACATCATCACGATTAGCTCGTTCGTGCTGTTCGCGGTGCTCAAGGACGCCAACCCGCCGCTTGCCTTCCTCGCCCTTGCCCTGGGCAATCCCCTGGGCGTGCTCGTGCAGGTCATCATGCAGCTGCCGAGCCTGCGCCGCCATGGCGTCCACCTGAGCTTCAAGATCGACCTCCAT
>NZ_CEVYAT010000170.1:0-2974 GCF_982402205.1 Parolsenella sp.
CTCGTTAATCATCTCGGGGTCGAGGGCGCTCGTGGGCTCGTCGAACAGCATCGCCTTGGGGCTCATCGCCAGCGAGCGGGCAATGGCGACGCGCTGCTGCTGGCCACCCGAGAGCTGCGCGGGCACCTTGGTGGCCTGCTCGGCCACGCCCACGCGGGCGAGCAGCTCCATGGCACGGTCCTTGGCCTCGTCCTTGGACATGCCCAGGACCTCGACGGGTCCCAGCGTCACGTTGTCGAGGACGGTCTTGTGGGCAAACAGGTTGAACTGCTGGAACACCATGCCCAGCTCGGCGCGCGTGCGCGTGAGCTCCTTGCCCTCCTGCGGCAGCGGCTTACCCTCGATGAGGATCTCGCCGGAGTCGATGGTCTCGAGGCGGTTGATGGTGCGACACAGCGTCGACTTGCCCGAGCCCGACGGGCCGATGATGACGAGGACCTCGCCCTTGGTCACGCTCAGGTTGATGTCCTTGAGGACGTGCAGGTCGCCAAAGTTCTTCTCGACGTGGCGAAGCTCGATGACGGGCCGGGCGTCCGTGGTTGTCTGGTTCATGACTCTCTCCCTTGGCTGCGTCGCTAGCGGATGATCTTGACGCCCGTACGGCGCGAGACGGCGACAGCCGCCTTGTTGATGAGACTGTTGATGAGGATGTAGATAACCGCGACCACGAGGAACGTCGAGACGAGCGCGTCGTAGTTGGTGCGCAGCACCTGGGCGTTCTGCATGAGGTCGGGATAGCTCACGACGTAGGCAAGCGCCGTGTCCTTGACCACGACGACCAGCTGGCTGATGAGCGACGGGATGACGTAGCGGATGGCCTGCGGCAGCACGATCTTGGTCTTGACCTTCCAGCGCGACAGGCCAATCGACAGGCCCGCCTCGGTCTGGCCGCGCGGCACGGCGTTGACGCCCGCGCGGAACACCTCGGCGAGCACGCCCGAGGCGGCGAGCGTCACCGGCAGGCACAGCATCCAGAACGCCGACATCTTGATGCCGAGGTTGGGCATCGCAAAGAAGAAGAAGTAGATGAACAGCAAGCTCGGCACGCCACGCAGGACGTTGGTGAGCACCGCGCACAGGGCGCTCAGGGGGCGGATGTGGCTCGTTCGACCCAGCATGAGCACGAGGCCCAGGACGAGCGACAGCACCGCCGCGGTGAGCGCCACGGCAAAGGTGCCCTCGAGGCCGGCGAGCAGGTAGCGCCACGTGGTGCGCCACGTGAACAGCTCCCAGTAGCGGGCGGAGAGCTGGCCGGTGACCCAGAAGCGCCAGACCACCCAGGCGAGCAGGGCGACCAGGGCCACGAGCGACAGGGCCGAGCCCACGATCATCTTCTTGCGCGTCTTGGGACCCGGCTCCTCGTAGAGGGCGTCCCTCATAGTCTTGGCGCTCATCGAATCACCCTGACCCTCTTGTCGATGGCGTTACCCACGAAGCCCGCAACGAGCGCGGTGGTGATATAGCCGGCGGCGCTGACGAAGAATGTGACGATGCCCGCCGACTCGCGCGTGTTGATGTAGGTAACCACACCCGTGAGCTCCTGCGGGGTCATGGGGACCTGCGAGCCCAGGGCCGTGGTGAGCATGACAGCGATGAAGAGGTTGGTCATGGGCAGCACCGTGGAGCGCAGCGCCTGCGGGATAACGATGGTGCGCAGGATCTTGCCAAACGAAAGGCCCAGGGCACGGGCCGCCTCGATCTGGCCGGGGCCGATGGTATTGATGCCGCTCATGAAGTTCTCGGAGCCAAACGCGGCGCCGAGCAGCACGGTGGCGAGCACCACGGAGGGCTCGTAGTCGAGCAGCAGCTTGAGGTGCGGCAGCGCGTACACGATGATGAGCAGCAGCACCGCTCCGGGAATGTTGCGGAAGATCTGCACGTAGACGTCGCCCGCGACGCGCAGCGGCTTGAACGGCGAGACGCGCATGACGGTCAAAAGGACCGAGAACACCATGACGAGCGCAAACGAGACGATCGTAAGTCGCCACGTGGTGAGAAGCGCCGTCAGGTACATCGGGCCGTAGCCGGCGATGAGCTCTGGCAGCCCCATGGTACCTCCTTACAGGGAAGGGCCCACCGCCCGATGGACGGAGGGCCCCAGCTATTAGAAACCCATGTCAAGCAGCGGGATTATACCCATGCTCGAGCAGGCCCAAGCGCAGGCCTTAGGCGCCGATCGCGGGCGGCTCGGGGATCGTGTCGATGCCGCAGCGCTCGGCAATCGAGATCTTGTAGAGCTCGTCCCACTTGCCGTCGTCCTCGAACTTCTTGAGGAAGTCGTTGATGAAGTCGATGGCGTCGGTGTTGTCGTGCTTCACGCCGATGCCCAGGAACTCCTCGGGGCCAAACGGGTCGCCGGCGATGCGGTACTTGCCCGGGTTCTTGACGACGTTGCCCATCTGCAGCGTGTTGTCGACGACGTAGGCGTCAACGCGACCCTGCTCGAGGGCGGCGCGGCACTCGTCGTCCTTGGAGAACTCCTGGACCTCGGCCTTGGGCGCGTACTGGGCCATGACGTCGGGACCGGTGGAGCCGGACTGGACGGCGACCTTCTTGCCGGCGAGGTCGTCGACAGAGTTGATGCCGGAGTCGTCGGCGAGCACGAGGATGGCGTACTGGGTCGACAGGTAGGGTCCGGCGAAGGAGATGACCTCCTTGCGCTTGTCCGTGATGGTGTAGCTGCCGAACACGGCGTCGACCGTGTCGTTCTGGAGAACCGACTCGCGGGTGTCGGAGGTCACCTGCGTGTACTCGTACTTGTTCTCGTCGCCCAGGATGTAGCGGGTGAGGCCCAGGTAGAGGCCGGCGTCAAAGCCATAGACCTTGTTGTCGGTCTCGTCGAGCTGGGAGAAGATGGCCGAGGTGCGCGTGGCGCCGATGCGGATGGCGCCGGCCTCCTTGACGGACTTGGCCCAAGCGTTGGCGTTGATGACATCGTCGGAGGCCTGCTCGACGGAGGCGACGAGGTTGTTGA
>NZ_CEVYAT010000171.1:0-2967 GCF_982402205.1 Parolsenella sp.
CCGCCATGCCGTGGAACAGCGTCGACTTGCCGCAGCCCGAACGCCCCACGAGACACACCATCTCGCCCGGCGCGAGCTCGAGCGACACGTCGGCCACCGTGGGCGAAGTGCCGTCGGTCCAGGCAAGGGTCAGGCCGCGCACGACGAGCGCGGGCTCGCGTCCGTCCGCAGCGCCGGCCGCGCCGCCCGCGCCAGCCGTGACGACCTTCTGCGTGCCTCGAAGATCCATCTCTACTGCTCCAGGTAGTCCATGCTAAAGCCGCCGTTGACGTCGAGCGCAACGGGGGTGAGCTGGTTGTCGTTCATCCAGGTGTAGAACGCGGCCCAGCGCTGCGGGTCGATGATGCCCCAGCTCGAGGCGTCGGCCGTGTACTGGTCGGCGAGGTACTCGGCGCTGGCCTTCGCGAGCTCGGCGTCGGTCTCGGGGGCGGCGTCGCACAGGATCTGGGCGGCGTCGTCGGGGTTGGTCACGCAGTACTCGTAGCCCTTCTTCGTGGCGCGCAGGAAGGCGCGGGCCACCTCGGGCTGCTGGGCGAGGAAGTCATTGTTCGCGACGACGACTGGCGTGTAGTAGTCAAACGTTGAGTCGATGCTGCGGAACGAGAAGTAGTCGCAGGGGTAGTCCTGGACCTTGGCGTTCTGCAGGCCCCAGCCCTCGTAGCCCCACACGCAGTCGAACTGGTTGGCCTTGAGGCCGCTCACCTCGTCGCCGCTCGGCACGAGCTCGACCTTGGAGAAGTCGCCGCCGTCGGTCTCGACGACGCTCTTGATGATGGCCTTCTCGACGTCCTGGTCCCAGGTGCCGTAGCGCTTGCCCTCCATGCCCTTGGGGCGCGTGATGCCGTCGCCGGCGCGGCTCATGATGCCCGAGGTGTTGTGCTGGATGGTGGCGGCGATGGCCGTCACGGGCAGCTGGTCATCGGAGCCAAGGTAGTTGGCCATGACGTCCTGGTAGCTCATGCCAACCTGGGCCTTGCCGGTACCCACCAGGGCGTCGGCACCGTCCTCGGGCGGCTGGACGACCTCGACCTCGAGGCCCTCATCGGCGTAGTAGCCCTTGGCGATGGCCACATAGACGCCCGAGTGGTTGGTGTTGGGCGTGTAGTCGAGCACGAAGGTGAGCTTGGTGAGGTCACCCGACGTCGCGGCGGCGTCGGTGGAGGCGGCGTCGGTCGCGGGGGCGGCGGCACCCGAGGCGCCGCATCCGGCAAGGCCGGCGGCGCAGACGGCGGCAGCGCCGGCAACGAAGCCGCGGCGCGAGACGAGCTTGTTCATAGTCATTACTGGTCTTTCCTCTCTACCCTCTCCCACGGCATGCACGCACGGCGCAGGGCCGAAACGAGGCCCATGAGCGCGAGCGACAGTGCCGAGATGATAAGGATCACGGCGAACATCTTGTCGTACGAGTAGGACTTGCGCACGCGCGTCATGTAGACGCCCAGGCCCACGAAGCCGCCGAGCCACTCGGAGACCACGGCACCCACCACCGCGTAGGTGGCGCTGATGCGCAGACCCGCGAAGAACTGCCCCATGGCGGCGGGCAGCTTGGCATAGCGAAATATCTGCGCGCGACTGGCACCCATCGAGCGCATGAGATCGATGGCGTCGGGGTCGACGCTCCTGAAGCCGCTCGCGAGCGACACGGTCACGGGAAAGAACGTCCCCAGCACCACGAGCAGCACCTTAGGCATGAGCCCGTAGCCAAACCACAGCACGAGCAGCGGCGCGATGGCCACGGTGGGGATCGTCTGCGAGACAGTCACGATGGGATCGAGCGCCCGGTAGACCACCTCGAAGCGGTCCATCAGCACCGCCACCGCGAAGCCCACGGCAACGCCCAGGGCAAGGCCGATGACGGTCTCGGCAATGGTGGTGACCGAGTGGCTCAGCAGCAGGGGCAGGTCTGCCACGAGGGCCTCGACCACCTGCACCGGGCTGGGCAGCAGATAGCTGGGAACGAGGCCCACCGAGCAGACGAGCTGCCAGAGGGCGACAAGCGCCACGAGCGTGACGGTGGGGGCAACCCAGCGGGCGGGCGTGCGACGAGCCATGGCCCTACTGCTCCTGCTCGTGGTACTTGCCAACCTTCTTCTCGGTCGAGAGCACGGCCCCGCCCGGCTTATAGTTGATCTTGGCGTAGGTCATGACCTGGCCGCACCCCGCCTCGACGGCGGTGAGCTGGCACTGGCGCAGGACCTCCATGCAGGTGTCGTAATCACCCTCGATGGCCGTCTCGAACGGGCCCACGTAGGGGTTGACGTCGTACTCCTGGATCTTGGCGATCACGGCATCGACGACGCGGATCGTGTCCTCGTCGGTGGCCGAGTCCATCGGCAGCACCTGGATGGCTACGCTACATTCCATGCAAACCTCGCTTTCCGCGAGGACCAAAAAGGCCCTCGCCATTGGCGGGAGCCTCATACGCGCACGTTTGGGGTCCCTACGCTGGCATTACCCAGATCAGGTCAAGGGTCGGACCGGGATGGGCCCCTCTCAGCCGGCGTGCCGCCAGCTCCCCTTTAGATCGCGGCCCAGTCTAGCACGTTTACATAAGAAGAGACAGGCCCCGCGCCGTGGTACCGTGGAGGCTCCACGCGGCAAGGAGGCACCATGTCCGAGAACAGCGAGAGGCGTCGCGCGATACCGCTGCCGCCCAAGCAGCAGCGCGGCGGGCGGCAGGCGTTTGGCGGGCCCGTCCGGGGCGCAGGCATCGGCCCCAACAAGGCCTGCGGCCACAAGGGCGGCATCCGTCGCCAGGGCTCCAAGCGCGGCTAGCCGGCCCCTCCCCACCCAGCGCCCGCCAGCACCATGACACAAACGGCGCGGCATGGTTGTGGCTTGGCGCCATTCGCCCATATCACGGGCCGCGGGCACCCATATTGTGGAATAGCTTGAGCAACGCAACATAGCGGCCACCTGCGACGCCCAGATCGAGGAGTGCGACCCCAGCGCCTACGTGGGCCAGCT
>NZ_CEVYAT010000172.1:0-2884 GCF_982402205.1 Parolsenella sp.
ATGCCGTGGCCCACGTCGCAGCTGCGATGGGCATCGCTTCCCATGGTGAGGGGCACCTCGGCGCGGGCGAAGGCGCGCAGCAGGCCCGCGCTGGGGTAGAAGGCGCCGGTCGACTTGCGCAGGCCTGCACTCGACACCTCGACGTGGCGGTGCGTGTCGTGGGCGCACGCGGCCATGCGCTCCCAGAGGGGTGCCAGGTCGATCGTGGGCGCGAGGCCGTCGTTGGCAAAGCGCGCGGGCAGGTCGGGGTGGGCCATCGACGAGAAGCCGAGCGGGTTCTCGCAGGCCGCGCACCAGGCGTCGACGTAGCGGCGCCAGACCTCGTCTGGGCCCAGCTCCTGCCATATGTGCAGGTCATCGGAGAAGTCGATCCAGCCTGTGGCGCTGCCGGGTTGCCCGGCAAGCTCCACATCCTCGGTCCCGGGCTGGCCCGTGGCGCCGGCCTCCACGTTGCCGGCGGAACCCACCCAGTGGACGCTGCCCAGGGTAAAGGGTGCGTCCTGCGCCCAGCGGGCCACGTTGGGCTCGCAGCCCGGGTACCAGTCGCACTCAAAGCCGCGAACAAGCTCGAGGCCGGGCGCCACCTCGGCGGCGAGCTCGCGGGCGGCCTCGAAGGCGGCGCGGTGCTCGCACAGCCGGTCGAGGGGCACCTGCGCGTCTGCCACGCGCTCCATGCTTGCGGACAGCGTCAGGTGGTCGGTGCAGGCCAGCACGGAGAGCCCCGCGGCCGCGGCGGCCCGCACGTTCTCCTCAAACGTCGAGGTGCCGTCCGAGAACGACGTGTGCGTGTGGCAGTCGACGAGCGGCGTGTTCATGGTGGCTCCTTGTGGCGGAGAAAAATGAGTCTTTGAACTATCCTTAAAACATACAACCGTTTTGAGGGGAGGGGCAATGACCCGAGCCAACGCCGCCGAGAAGCCCGTTAGGGAGAGCCTGCTGGCTAGGCTGAGGAAACCCGGAATTCGAATCGGGGGCGGGTTGCTCGCCGCCCTCGTGCCCGTGGTGCTCCTCTGTGTGCTCGCTACGCCAGTCTATCCCATGTGCCCGGACGAGTTTGTCCAGCAGCTCTATGCGAGCGGAAAGTTTCTTGCCGCGGGCCCTAGCCTGCTCATGCCCTACTCTCTCGTGCTGGTGAGCGCTCCGCTCGGTGCGCTCTACTCGATTCTTCCACAGGTGCCTTGGTATGCCCTGCTCCTCCTTCTGCTTACGGTTGCCTCGTTTTGGGCTGCCTATGACGAGGTGCTGCGTTCGCGCATGAGCGCGAACCTCTGTGTGGCAAGCCTCGCCATCCTCTTCGTGTTCGAGGTCATCTGTACGCTCTACCTCACGTACGCCATCGTGGCGTTTCTTGCCTGCGCCGCCGGTCTCATGCTCGTGATACGCCGCGCCGCCTTCGATGGCCCGCAATCCGTTGGCATCTCGGATATCCTGGGCGTCCTGCTCGTTGTTCTGGGCTATGCCCTGCGACCCGAGAGCGGCCTTGCCACCATTGCCATCTTTGCCCCGTTTGCCCTGTGGGTCATTGCGAAGAATCGCAATCTTGCCTCGATCGCTCGAGGTGCGGTGGTCCTTCTTCTCATTGCCGCCTGCGCGTTTGCCGGTCGATTCGCTTATGACCACACGCCCGGCTGGGAGGGCTATGCCTCCTACCTCGATGCCGGCCGCAACGTCCTCGACTATCCCGACATGACGGTCGAACAGGTGCGGGAGCTTGCCCCCGAGCTGTCCGACAACGATGTCGCGGTGCTCCAGAGCTGGCTCTTTGCCGATGATTCCGTCTTTGATACCGACCTGTTCGAGCGCCTTGCCCCCGCCTCGGATCACCTGGGCCTTTCTAACGTTGGCGCTTCCCTGCGCGCCAAGACCACCTACCTGCTCGTGGGCATGGTGGCGGTTGTGGCTGCCTACGGGTGGCTGCTCCACCGTGGGGAGCGTGGCGGCGTGCATGCGCTTGTCGCAGGCATCGTGGTCATGTTCGCGGTGAGCTGCGTCCTGCTCATCCTGCGCGCCCGCGTGCGTCTGCACGTCGTGATCCCGCTCATTGCCGTCGCGGTTCTCGCCCTGATCTCGACCGTTGGGAAGACCGAGCGGGTCCATGGGCGTCACGTTGCCCCGATGCCGGATGTCGCCGCCTCGCCTGCGCTTCTCGCCGTTATTGCGTCCGTGGTGCTCTCCCTGGGCGTCTGCGGTGCGTTCTGGTATGCCTCGATTCGTCCCCTGGCCACGCGTGGCAGCGCCCAGACAACCGAGGCGGCCCGTTCCTACGTGGCCGACCACCCCAACGAGCTCGTTGTCTTTGGCCGCACCCAGACAATCATGTTTCGCGGGCTCACGGCCTTTGACCTCGAGGGCTGGGAGTATCCCGAAAACATGATTCAGGTGGGTGGTTGGGAGAACCACACCGCGCCCTGGGCCACCTTGCTCGAGCGCTGGGGCATCGAGGGCGGTGACCTGCTCCAGCAGCTTCCCGAGAAGAGCAACATGGTGGCGGTTCTCAACCCCACGAACATGGAGCTCATCCGCACGTACCTTGCCGAGCACTCCGGACGCGAGGTCCTGGCGAGCGTGGTCGAGGACCTTGGTCCCAGCTCTGCCGACCCAGGCGTTGACCTGTACGTCTACAGGTTTACCTACGCTGCATAGATCGAGCGGCGCCGAATGAACAACGGGCTCCCCACGCTATCGTGGGGAGCCCGTTTGCCTGAGCTCGCGCATGGCGCATGAGGCGGCGTGGCGCCTGTGGAAGACTCGCTAGAACGAGGTCTCGGTGGGCTCGGGATAGTACTTCGCGAACTTGCGGATCTGGTTCTTCTCGGTGAGCTCGACGGCAAGGCGGCGGCGGGGCGCCATGTCGGCCGCATAACGCTGAGGGTCTACGACCTTG
>NZ_CEVYAT010000173.1:0-2846 GCF_982402205.1 Parolsenella sp.
ATCGACTGCGGCTCCTACAAGGCCGTCATCGCCCGCATGGACGGCCTCGAGGCCGGCGATCTGCGCGAGGCTTGGGACGCCATCCGCGACAAGGCCAACGGCGGCGACGTCGCCTGCTTCCTGACTACCGTTACCCCTGAGGGCAAGGTTGCCATGCTCTCCGCCGCCACCGACGGCGCCGTTGCCGCAGGCTTTGGCGCCGGCGACGTGATCCGCAAGGTCGCCGGTCTCGTTGGCGGCCGTGGCGGTGGCCGCCCCAACATGGCCCAGGCCGGCGGCAAGGACGCGAGCGGCATCGAGGCCGCCCTCGCCGCCGCCCGCGAGATGCTCGCCTAGCGCATGCGTGCCCTTGCGCTTGACATAGGCGAGGTCCGCATCGGGATCGCTGCGAGCGACGCCTCCGGGCGCATCGCGAGCCCCGTGAAGGTCCTTCCTGCGGCGGAGGTGCTGGGGATGTCCCGCACCTTCCGCCGCATCCTCGAGGACTACGAGCCCGAGGTGCTCGTCTGCGGCCGTCCCCAGACCATGGGTGGCGAGGACGGTCCGCAGGCCGAGCGCATCATGGCCCAGGCCAGGCGGATCGCCGACGCCTGCGAGCTGCCCCTCGAGTTTGCCGACGAGCGCCTCTCCTCCTCGGAGGCCAAGCGCATCCTTCGTGCGCAGGGCCTCAAGGAGAAGCAGATGCGTGGCAAGATTGATATGATTGCTGCGTCGCTTTTTCTCCAGGCCTGGCTAGACTCCCATGGGGCCGGCGCCGCAAGCGATGCTTCGGACCCCTTCTCGGGTGCCCGCTAGCGACACCTCTCGAGAAGGGCCCCACATGGCAGACTCTCCCAGGCGTAGGTCTACGCCCCGCTTCTCAACCGGCGACGCGCCCTCGCGCGCGGGCGCCGGTCGTCACGCGCGTCCCGCGACGCCGTCCCAGTCCGGTCGCGCAGTCGCGCGCCAGGCGGGTGTGTCCCCGCGCCCCTCTCGCATGAGGGCCAGCGCGCCCCAGGCCGCATCGGTTCGCACGCGTGCCCAGCGCCAGGCCGCCAACCCCTACGCCCAGGTGCCCCACAGCGGCAACACCGCCGGTATGCAGAGCCTCGCCGCGCCCCGCACGCGCGCCCAGCGTCAGGCCGCCTCCCGCGGCGGCCACTCGCACAAGGGTCCCATCATCGCGGGCGTCGTCGCTGCCGTCGTGGTCATCGCTGCCCTCGTGGTGCTCGTCCCACGTCTGCTCATGCGCGACTCCGCAAGCCAGGACGCGCTGCCCAACCGGGGCGCCACGGTCGAGGTCGTCATCGACGACGGCTCTGGCGCCCAGGCGGTCGCCGCCAAGCTCAAGGAGGCGGGCGTCATCGCGAGCTCGGACGACTTCATCTCCGAGCTGCAGCGCCAGAAGGCCGACGGCTCGCTCAAGAGTGGCGCCTACGTCTTCACGGTGGGGCAGGACCTCGACAGCATCATCCACCAGCTCACGACCGGTCCCAACTCCACGAGCGGACGCCTCTCGGTGCCCGAGGGCCTCACGGTGAGCCAGACCGCGGCGCTCGTGAACCAGACGCTGCCCTCCATCTCGGCCAACGACTTCGTGGCGCAGGCCAAGGCCTCGAACTACGCCGCCGACTACCCGTTCCTCGCCGCGGCCGCCAACGACTCGCTCGAGGGCTTCCTCTGTCCCAAGACCTATGACTTCTCGGGTCGCTCCGACGTCACGGCAGACACCGTGATCCGCGCGATGCTCGACCAGTACCAGGCAGACGTCGCCTCGCTCGACTTTTCGGCGGGCGAGCAGCTCATCTCGCAGCGCTACGGCATCCAGATGAGCGACTACGACATCCTCACCCTGGCCTCGATCGTCGAGCGCGAGGCCGTCACGACCGACCAGCGCCCTAAGGTCTCCTCGGTTTTCTTCAACCGCCTCAAGCAGGGCATGGCGCTGCAGAGCGACGCCACGATGATGTACGTCACGGGCGGAGAGGTCACCGCCGACGACCTCAAGACCGAGAGCCCCTACAACACCTACCTCAACACGGGACTCACGCCCACGCCCATCTGCGCGCCCTCGATCGAGTCGATCAAGGCCACGCTCAACCCCGACGACACGAACTACCTGTACTTCTACATCACCCAGACCGACGAATGGTTCTCGGCGACCTATGACGAGCACCTTCAGGCCATTGAGGAGAACCGCTAGATGAGCGTTGTGCGACCCACCCGCTGCGTGCCCGCGATCACCGACGTCGACGTCGATGAGCTCGCGGCCTCCGGTGTCCGCTGCGTGCTGTTCGACCGCGACAACACCGTGGTGCCGCGCGACACTGGCGTGGCGCCCGCGCCCGTCATGGACTGGATGGCGCGCGTGCGCGAGGCGGGCATGAGTCTGTGCATGGTCTCGAACAACTTCCACTCCGGACAGGTCGAGGCGAGCGCCGCCGAGCTTGGCTGCCCCGTCGTGCACCACGCGATGAAGCCCGCGCCCTTTGCCGTGAGGCGCGCCCTTGACCTCATTGGCGCCACACCCGACGAGGCCGTGCTCATTGGCGACCAGGTCTTCACTGACGTCATGGCGGGCAACCTCGCGGGGGTGCGCACGATCCTCGTGGAGCCCCAGAGCACGACTGACCTGTGGTACACGCACATCTTCCGCATCTTCGAGCGCGCGATCGGCGCCCGCAGGTGAGCCTGCACGCCGCGATGCATGTGCTTTGCCTCCTTCTCGCCTGTGGCCTTGGTGCCGCGGGCGTCTTTGCAAGCGTGAGGGACGCTCGCACGAGGACCATCCCCAATGCATGCTGCGGGGCCATCTGCCTGCTGGGACTTGCCCTATGCTGCCTGCGTGCCCTCACGCTTGCAAAGAC
>NZ_CEVYAT010000174.1:0-2814 GCF_982402205.1 Parolsenella sp.
TCGGAGGGCAATGTGACCTTCGCCGGTTCCTGGAAATTCGTCGAGAGGGGGGGGACTCCGCCTGAGCCTGGCATTGGTAGCCAGGGCGGGGCAAGTGGCGACGATAATCACCAGACCGGCCCGAATGGCAAGCCGGATACTGCGCAGAAGGCGGATTCGTCCTTGCCCGAGACGGGAGACGACACGGGCGTCGGCCTTGGTTACGCTTTGCTTCTGGCTGCCATGGTGGCGCTGGGAAGTGCTGTGTATGTAAGGCGTGGGCGGAACTGCTAATTGCGATCCGTGCTCGCAAAGCTATCGGCGAAATTGCGGGAAAGAAAGCCCCCGAACCTTCTGGTTCGGGGGCTTTCTTTTTACGCTCCTATCTCCAAATGACTCCGTGTCGAAGCCCCTCGAGCATGGCCTTGCGTTTGGGGCATGGTGATGGCTGGGGCTCATCGACGAAGCGTACTTCAAGGCAACCGGGGAAGAGCCATGAACGGAGCCGCGTGGTCGACCCCTAAAGATCGACGCGCCCCTACTTGTCCTGCAGGCAAAGCCGCTCCTTGTGCTCCTCGCCCCATGTCCACATCGCGTCTATGACCGTGCGCAGCGACTGGCCGGTCTCGGTGAGTGAGTACTCCACGCGCTGCGGCACCTCGGTGAAGACCTCGCGATGCACGATGCCGTAGTCTTCCAAGGCCCGCAGGTTGTCAGTGAGCGCCTTCTGCGAGATCTTCCCGATTGAGCGCTGCAGCTCTTTGAAGCGCATCGTGCCGTTCAGCAGCAGGCCGCGCAGGACCAGCACCTGCCACTTGCTTTGAATGATTGCAAGTGTTGTCTCTACTGGGCACGCGGGGAGCTCCTTCCCATTTCCAACTACAAGGGCGGCGACGGTAAGACGACGACCGCCGTGAACCTGGCGGCCATCTTCGCCGCCCGGGGCCTTCGGACCCTGCTCGTCGACCTCGACCCGCAGGCGTCCGGCGCCGACTTCATCGGGACTCTACGACAAGGCCGCCTCCGGGCGGCGCACCTCGGTCGAGCTGCTCTCTATGCGCAGCCACCGCACTTGGTGCATGCGCTGGGGCAGGTGGCAAGGCCGCCAAGGGCCGTTTCGCGCAGCTCAAGCGGCAGCATGCGGCCCACGCGCAGCATGGCCTCGGCCGCCTCATCAAAGGGAACCGAAGCCGCGATGCCGGCCATGGAGAGCTGGGCCGCCGTGAATGCGCAGGCCACGCCAATGGCATTGCGATTTTGGCACGGCGCCTCGACAAGCCCGCCAATGGGGTCGCACACAAGGCCCAGCAGGTTGCCCAACGCAATTGACGCGGCGTTGAGCGCCTGCTTGGGCGAGCCACCCAGCAGCTGCACAAGCGCCGCGGCTGCCATGGCGGCGGCGGAGCCCACCTCGGCCTGGCAGCCACCCTCGGCGCCGGCCACGCTCGCGTTGGTCGAGAGCAGCATGCCTACGGCCGCCGCGCACCAAAGGGCCCCCTGAGCTGCGTCGTCATCGAGTCCGAGCGCCTCGCTCGCGGCGATAACGCAGCCCGGGACCACGCCCGACGACCCCGCTGTGGGAGCCGCGACGATGACGCCCATGGTGGCGTTTTGCTCGAGCACCGCCATTGCGCGTGTGATAGCCTGCGTGAGTGGCGCGCCCACGAGCTCAGCCACGGCCGAATCCGACGCCTGGGCTAGCCTCTGCGCCTCTCCGCCAATGAAGCCGCCCAGCGAGGGGCGCGGACACTCGATGGCACGAGTCGATGACTCGCGCATCACCTCGAGCACGCGGGCCATGCTCTTGTCGCAATCGGTGGGGAAGAGCGACTCCTCGCGGCTGTGCATGATGCCGCCGATGCTTGCGCAGTGCTTCTCGCACAGGCCCAGTAGCTGCTCGCCGCTGGCAAACAGGTAGGGAGAGCTCTCCTGCCCGCCCGGACGCGTGGCCCCGGGAATGTGGATGCGGCGCGCCGAGGTAACGGGCGTCAGCTGCGCAAGCTTTTCGAGCACCGCGTCTGCCGGCGCGTCGTCCATCTCGAGCACGGTGTAGGCCATGCCGCCGCGCTCGGAGCGGTAGGTCTTCATGAAGGCGATGTTCACGCCGTCGTCTGCCACGCAGGCAATGATGCTCGCGAGTGCGCCGGGCACGTCGCGGTGCGAGACGAAGACCGTCTCGTACTCGCCCAGAATGTCGACCGTGACGCCGTTGATGCGCGAGAGGCGCACGCGCCCGCCGCCCAGGCTCTCGCCGCGAACCTCGAGCGTGTGGCCCGTGTCCTCGGTGATGGCGATGTCGACGGTATTGGGGTGCAGGGCGCTGTCGTCGCCGGCGATGTCGAAGCGATAGGCAAGGCCGCGTTCCTTGGCAATCTGGAACGAGTCACGAATGCGCTCGTCGTCGGTGTCGAAGCCCAGCATTCCGCCGAGAAGCGCGCGGTCGGTGCCATGGCCGCGGTAGGTGTGGGCAAAGCTGTTCCACAGGGTGAAGGTGACCGAGGCGGGCGCGCTGGTGCATAGGGCCAGCGCCGTCTGCGCGCACCTCAGGGCGCCGGCGGTGTGCGAGCTCGAGGGGCCAATCATGATGGGGCCAAGGACCTCGAAGGCAGACATCTGGGACATGTGACCCTCCAGCTCGATAAACGACGGGACCGCGCCGGGCGACGCGGCCTCTATGACTGTATCAATTGTGGCCCCGGATGGGCGGCGGGCGGGGCGCGGAGCGGGCAAGCGGCGGTTGGGCCGTCGTGCCGGCTGGGATGCCAGCGGTCGAGCTGTGCCAAGCGAGCGGCTGATGGGCTGGCATCGAATCGCGTGAACGGTTGGCTACAGCGC
>NZ_CEVYAT010000175.1:0-2781 GCF_982402205.1 Parolsenella sp.
CGGCAGCGAAGGACTCGTGGCCGGCCAGGAAGGCGAAGCACTCGGTGTCGTCGGACAGCAGCATGGCGCCCAGGTTGCCGTGGCCCAGACCGACCTTGCGGTCCTCGGCGACAGAGCCGGGAACGGTGAAGGCCTGGATGCCCTCGCCGATGGTGGCGGCAGCCTCAGAGGCGCTCTTGACGCCCTTCTTGATGGCCAGGGCACAGCCGAGCGTGTAGGCCCAGCCAGCGTTCTGGAAAGCGATGGACTGAACGCCGACGACGATCTCGCGGGGGTTCACGCCCTTGTCGAGGCAGATCTGCTCGGCCTCCTCGAGGGAGGCAATGCCGTTGTCGGCGAGGCACTTGTTGATCTTGTCGATGCGGCGCTCATAGCCTTCGAAAGTAACAGCCATGTCTGATTCCCTCCCTTTCTACTCGTTGACCGGGAACGTGCTGGCGACGGAGTGGGTCTCCTCGTCGGTGCGCGGGTCGATGTACTTGGCGGCGTTGTCCCACTGGCCGTAGTGGCCCATGGCGCCAGCGATGGCCTCCTCGGGGGTCTTGCCGGCCTTGATGGCGTCGGTGAACTTGCCGAGGTTGAGGAACTCGAACGCGATGATCTCGTTCTTGTCGTTGAGGGCCATGCGAGTGACGTAGCCCTGGGCAAGCTCGAGGTAGCGGGCGCCCTTGGCCTTGGTGCCGAACATGGTGCCAACCTGGGAGCGCAGGCCCTTGCCGAGATCGTCAAGGGAGGCGCCGACGGGCAGGCCGCCCTCGGAGAACGCGGTCTGGCTGCGGCCGTAGACGATCTGCAGGAAGATCTCGCGCATGGCGACGTTGATGGCGTCGCAGACGAGGTCGGTGTTGAGGGCCTCGAGGATGGTCTTGCCCGGGAGAATCTCGGAGGCCATGGCGGCGGAGTGGGTCATGCCGGAGCAGCCGATCGTCTCGACGAGGCACTCCTCGATGACGCCCTCCTTCACGTTGAGCGTCAGCTTGCAGGCACCCTGCTGGGGAGCGCACCAACCCACACCGTGCGTGAGGCCGGAAATGTCAGAGATCTCCTTGGCCTGGACCCACTTGCCCTCCTCGGGGATGGGCGCGGGGCCATGGTATGCACCCTTGGCGACGGGGCACATGTTCTCCACTTCCTGTGAATACTGCATGCCTCTCCTTTCTGTTTTTGCGTCAGGCCGGCGCGCGGTGGCGCGACGGCGCGAACGTGCCGCGGCGCTTTCCCCGGCGTCGCGGCGCTTATTGGGGACCTTGGCGGGTGAGCCGCGGTCTCACAGACGGCCTAATAATAGCGCGAACGGTGCGTCTCCATAGCGCTCCCACGAACGCCTTTCGAGCGTTTTCGCAGATAGACGGCTAGTTGTCCAGCGATTGAAGGTCAACTTTTATCGTAAGTTGCGTTTGCGCGAGAAGAGCGGTGGGCGGGTTCGAAGCCGGCGTGGGGCGCATGCGAGAGCGGGTGACAGGCGGATTCGAGGCCGACGCGAGACGTGTCATTGCCCGGCCGAGAAGGACAGCGATGACGCCTTCGCCCTCGTTTATCCCATCAATTCGTGTGCCCAACGCGACTAAAACTTCCGATCGCGTGCCCAACGCGACTAAACAGGCGTCCCAGAGGGCCAAGATAGTCGCGATAGACACGCAAAGCCCAAGGGTTGTCGCAATAGGCACGCGAAAGCCCGCACGAGCAGAGCGGCGGCGCACGCAAGGACCACTCCACCCCTCGCCCCGCAGCGACCGTACCGGCAGCCCCAAGACGGCCACATCGAGCCGTACGGGTAGAATGGGCATGCAAACCAGAACAACCCACACATATATGTATGCGACAAGGGAGAGAAACATGGCAGACAACCAGGCGGGCGTCGCTCAGTTCGAGCTCAGCGACCTCGCACGCGTGCACCACCTCATCGGCGTCGTCTCGGGCAAGGGGGGCGTGGGCAAGTCGCTCGTCACAGGCATCCTCGCCCGCGAGCTCAACCGCGCCGGCAAGAGCGTCGCCATCCTCGACGCCGACATCACGGGTCCCTCAATCCCCCACATGTTTGGCATGGCCAACGCCCACGCCACCGCGGCCGACGAACATCTCATCCCCGTCGAGTCCAAGCACGGCATCAAGGTCATGAGCGCCAACCTCGTCCTTGCCGACGAGACGCAGCCCGTGCTGTGGCGCGGGCCCGTCCTGGGCGGCGCCATCCGCCAGTTTTGGGGCGAGACGGCCTGGGGCGACGTCGACTACATGCTCGTCGACATGCCTCCCGGAACCGGTGACGTGGCCCTCACCGTCTTCCAGAACCTGCCCATCGAGGGCATCGTCATCGTCACGAGCCCGCAGGACCTCGTGAGCATGATCGTGGGCAAGGCCGTGAACATGGCCGCCCAGATGCAGATTCCGGTCCTGGGTCTGGTCGAAAACATGAGCTACGCCGTGTGCCCCAAGTGCGGCGAGCACCTGCACGTCTTTGGCGAGAGCAAGCTGCCCGAGGTCGCGGCCCACTACGGCCTGCCGGTCCTGGGCACCCTACCCATCGACCCCGCCATCGCGGCCGCCTGCGACACCGGCACCTTTGAGGACGACCTGCCCGAGGGCCTGCTGCCCGACGCGGTGGCCCTCGCCCTCGACCTGCCCGAGCTCGAGGTATCCGAGCAGGAACCCCAGGGCCCCGAGCCCACGATGGCCGAGCGCGCGGCCGCAGCGGCTGCCGCCTACAAGGCCAAGAAGGCCGCCGATGACGCGGCTGCCACCAGCGCAGACACCGTCGACGTCACCCCGCGCGAGGTCTAGCGT
>NZ_CEVYAT010000176.1:0-2753 GCF_982402205.1 Parolsenella sp.
GCTCGCGCGCGAGCGCGTGGCGGCTTCGCTGGAGTCCCTCGTGAAGAATGGCGTCTATACGGAGGAGGAGTCGGCGGCAATCGCGGGGCGTATCCATTACACCACCTCCATTGCCGAGGCGGTCGCGGGCGCGCAGTTCATCCAGGAGTCTTCGGCTGAGCACTACGAGGTCAAGTGGGGGCTCGTGCGCGCCATCGAGGCCGCGGCCGACCCCACCGCGACCATCGCAAGCTCGACCTCGGGCCTGCTCGTGACCGAGATTGCCAAGAACGCCAAGCATCCAGAGCGTTTCTGTGGCGGGCACCCCTACAACCCGCCCCATCTCATTCCGCTCGTTGAGATTACGAAGGGCGAGATGACCTCGGAGAAGACGGTGGAGCGCGCCAAGGCGTTCTACGCGGCCATTGGCATGGAGCCGGTGGTGCTGCAGAAGGAGGCCCTGGGCTTTATCTGCAACCGCCTGCAGATGGCCCTTTATCGCGAGGTGGCGAACCTCGTGCTCTCTGGCGTGTGCACCATTGAGGATGCCGACAAGGCCGTGACCTTTGGCCCGGGCATCCGCTGGGGCATCATGGGGCCGTCGCTCGTCTTTGAGCTGGGCGGTGGCAAGGGTGGCGTCTCGGGCCTCATGAACCACCTCTACGACTCGATCAGCCTGTGGCTGGCCGACATGGCAGACTGGAAGAGCTTTCCGCCCGAGTTTGCCCAGGTGGCGCAGGAGGGCGTGGACGCCGAGCTGGCAGCCCGCGCGCCCGAGGTGGGCAACGACCCCGAGTCGCTGGCGCAGTATCGCGACCATATGCTCATCGAGTTGCTAAAGCTGCACAAGAAGCTGTAGGGGCGTGAGATGACAAAGGCCGGCACATCCGCGGGGGTGTGCCGGCCTTCTTGTTTGGGGTGATTGCGAGGGCTCGCCGGGCTTTGCCGGCGCTAGGCGCGGGCGACGTAGGCGCGCAGCAGCTCGTAGGTGTTGCGCACGCCGCCGGTGTGGGAGCGCTCGTAGTTGTGTGAGGCATAGACGCCCGGGCCCACGAGGCCGTGGCGGATGTCGTAACCGGCCGTGAGCGTGGCCTCGACGTCGGAGCCGTAGTGGGGGTAGACGTCGATGGCGTAGCCCAGCTCGAGCTCGGCGGCGATGCCGGCGAGCTCGCTCACGAGGTCGTAGTTGTAGGGGCCGCCGGAGTCCTTGGCGCAGATGGAGACCTCGCGCTCGGTACAGGCGAGGTCGGCACCCACGCAGCCCATGTCGACCGAGATCATGTCACGGGTGTCGGCGGGCACGAAGCTCCCGCCGTGGCCCACCTCCTCGTAGACGGTGAACAACAGGCTCACCTTGCGGGCGAGCGACACCTCGCCCACCGCGGCGGCTCGAGCCAGCCCCAGCAGGATGGAGGCAGAGAGCTTGTCGTCGAGGAAGCGGCTCTTGATGTAGCCGCTCGGGGTCACCGTGGTGCGCGGGTCCATGGCGATGATGTCGCCGTTTTGGATGCCCAGGGCGCGCGTCTCGTCGGCGGTACCCACGTTCTCGTCGAGCAGGACCTCCATGTTCTTCTCGACCTGCTCGACCTTCTCGTCGGCAACGTGGGCCGAGGGCTCCGTGTTGAGAACGACGCCCGTGTAGGTGCGGCCGTCACGCGTGTGGACGGTGCAGTTCTCGCCGTCGGCCGTACGCCACTGGTGGCCGCCGAGGGTGGTGGGGCGCAGGCGGCCGTTGTCCTTGATGGCGCGCACCATGGCGCCCAGGGTGTCGACGTGCGAGGCGAGCACGAGCGGGTTGCCCTCTCCGCCCAGGCAGACGAGCACGTTGCCCTTGTTGGAGACCTCGGGCGAGAGGCCCATGGCGGTGAGGGTCTCCGCGAGGTAGTTGGTGGCGTGCTTGGTGAAGCCGGTAGGGCTGGGGATGGCCGTGAGGGCCTTGAGTTGGTCGCAGATGTAAGTGAGCTGGGAATCCAAGGTGACGCTCCTCTGTGTTGGAATTGGTCCGCACCATTATCGGCCAGGCGCGGAGGACATGCCGAGAAGAACGAGCGCCCCGAGCCTGTGCGGACTCGGGGCGCTCGTGATGGCGCTTGGGCAGCTGCGGCCTTTAGGCGAAATAGGCGACGCCACTCTCGAAGACGGGCATGAACTTGTTGCCCGGGACGTTGGCGTAGAGGCCCTCGCCGCGCCGCTCGACGTGGCCCATCTTGCCAAAGACGCGGCCATTGGGGCTGGTGATGCCCTCGACGCAGGCGATCGAGCCGTTGGGGTTGACGCCAAGGTCCATCGACGGGACGCCATTGGCGTCGACGTACTGCGTGGCGACCTGGCCGTGGGCGGTAAGGCTGGCGAGCACGTCGTCGTTGGCGACGAAGCGGCCCTCGCCGTGGCTGATGGCAACGGTGTAGGTCTCACCGGGCTTGCAGGCCGAGAGCCAGGGCGACAGGTCGCTGGCCACGCGGGTGTTCACGAGGCGGCTCTGGTGGCGGCCAATCGTGTTGAAGGTGAGCGTGGGTGCGTCTGCGGTGGCATCGACGATGTCGCCGTAGGGTACGAGCCCCAGCTTGATGAGGGCCTGGAAGCCGTTGCAGATGCCGAGCATGAGGCCATCGCGTGCCTGGAGCAGGTCGCGGACCGCCTCGGTGACCTCGGGGGCGCGGAAGAAGGCCGTGATGAACTTGGCCGAGCCGTCGGGCTCGTCTCCGCCGGAGAAGCCGCCCGGGATCATGACAATCTGGGAGCTGCGGATGCGGCGGGCGAGCTCGTGGGTGCTC
>NZ_CEVYAT010000177.1:0-2751 GCF_982402205.1 Parolsenella sp.
GCTCGGCATGGCCGAGGGCGCACGCCGCAAGAGCGCCAACAAGCGCAACTGCGTGGTTCTCTCCGCGATCGAGCACGACTCGGTGCTCGACGTCGCGAGCATCCTGCGCGGGCGCGGCTTCGAGGTGGTCCTCGCCAGGTCCGGCCGCGACGGCGTCGTGAGCGCCGAGGAGGTCGCGAGCGTCATGGGCGACTCGTGCGCCCTCGTGAGCGTCATGGCCGCGAACAACGAGACGGGCGTCGTCCAGCCCACGGCCAATATCGTCGAGGCGGCGCACGCAGGCGGCGCGCTCGCACACGTCGACGCCGTGCAGGCCTTTGGCCGCATCGACCTCGACTGCGCCAAGGCAGACGCGGTCTCGGTGGCTGCCCACAAGATCGGCGGCCCTCTCGGCGTGGGTGCGGTGGCCATGCGCACGCGCTGCCCCTTCGACGCCCAGTCGCTCGGAGGCGGGCAGGAGTTGGGCCGCAGGCCCGGCACACAGGACGTCGCCGGCGCCGTCGCCTTCGCCGCGGCAGCCGAGCTCGTCTGCCGCGAGCTTCCCAGCGTCCGCCCCGCGGTCGAGGCGCTCGCCAACCATGTCTACGAGCGCCTCTGCGCGCCTGGGACCGGGATTATCCCCACGACGGTGGCGCATGTCGACCACACGAGACTGCCCGGCATGGTGAGCGTCATGGTGCCCTCGATGGACTCCGAGTCGCTCGTGCTCAAGCTCGACAACATAGGCTTCGAGGTCTCGGCGGGCTCCGCTTGCTCGAGCAGGTCGCTCGACCCCAGCCACGTGCTCTCCGCCATGGGCATCGCCCGAGACGAGGCGCTGGGGTCGCTGCGCGTGAGCTTCGACGAGCGCGTCACGCTCGAGGAGCTCGACGCCTTCTGCGACGCCCTGCTCGGCATCGTCTCCGTCAAATAGCATCAATTCCTGGGCCCGGTTCGTCCGGGCCCTTTTTCAAAGGGAGGCATCGTGAACGTCTCGGAACTTGAACAGCTCCTGCTCGCACGCTTTCCGGCCGAAGACGCCGAGAGCTGGGACCGCCCCGGCCTTCTCGTGGGTAACCCACGCGACGAGGTCTTGGCAGTCGCCTGCGCCCTCGACCCCACACCGCAGGCTATCCGCCGGGCGGCAGCAGCCGGAGCCAACGTGCTCGTGACCCACCACCCAGCCTTTCTCGACGCGCCCGCGCGCATGACGCCCGAGGCCACCACGAGCTCGCAGGCAGGTGCTGCCGTCTTCGAAGCGGCACGCCTGGGCGTCTCGCTCATCGCGATGCACACGAACCTCGACAGAAACGAAGCGGCGCTCGACCTGCAGGCAAGTCTCCTTTGCCTTGTGCGCACGGGTCGCCTCGTGGAGCCAGACGGATACGGCGCCCTGCTCGACGCGGGCGGCCTGACGCTCGACGAGCTCGCGAAGCGCGCGGCTGCGGCCTACGGCTGCACGCCCACGGTCTGGGGCGATAATTCCCGCAAGCTAGGCGTCGTCGCCGTCTGCTCCGGCTCGCTGGGGTCGCTAGGTGAGGTCGCGCGCATGCGAGGCGTCGATTGCGTGATTGCTGGGGAGGCGGGATATCATCGCCTCCTCGAGCTCGGATGCGCCGGAGTTGCCGCTATACTCGTGGGGCACGATGCCTCGGAGCGGCCCTACGCGGGCGTGCTCGCGGACACGATCCGCGCCGGGGCACCTGATACACGCATACAAATCCTGGACGAGGGCCTGCGCTGGCACGCGTATGGCACGGGGAGTGAGTGACATGTCTGAGGCATCCAACCTGCTGAGACTTCAGGAGATCGATCTGGAGCTCATGAAGTCGAAGAAGACGGCCGCGGCGCTTCCGCAGCGCGCCCGCGTAGAGGCGGCCCGCGCGGCCTCCAAGAAGGTCGCCGGCGAGCTCACCAAGATCGTGGGCCAGCGCAAGGACATCGAGATCGAGATCAACGACCTCGCCGAGTCCAAGGAGTTCTTCTCGCAGAAGATGAACGAGATCCAGACCGGCACCTACAACCAGGACTTCCGCAACGCCCAGGAGATGGAGTACAACCTCTCCCTGCTCGCCAAGAAAATCGAGAAGTGCGACTTCGACACCGACAAGCTGCTGCCCCAGCTCGAGACCGTCGAGCGCGCCGAGGCCAACGCCCGCGCCCTTACCGACAAGCTCGAGCGCGAGGAGGCCGCCCAGCTCGGCTCGTTCAAGCAGGCCATGGCCCAGATCACCGACAAGGTGAAGGCCCTCGCCGCCGAGCGCGAGCGCATCGTGGCCGCGCTGCCCGCCAAGATGGTCGCCGACTACGAGGCGGCCCGCGCACGCTTTGGCGGCCTCGCCGTCGAGACGCTCGTGGGCAACCGCCCGTCGGCCTGCCGCGTGACGCTTCAGCCGAGCTCGTTCACCGACATCCGCAGGAGCGGCGCTGAGGTCACAACCTGCCCCTACTGCAAGCGAATCCTCGTGGTTTCCACGGAAGGGGAGGAGTAACACCATGGCTGTTACGCTCGTCGATAGTCACGCGGCGCGCGTGGCCCTGTTCGTCACCGGCGGCATCGCGGCCTACAAGGCCTGCGAGGTCCTGCGCGGCCTTCAGAAGGAGGGCTGCGAGGTCCGCGTGGCGATGACCAGGAGCGCCTGCGAGCTCGTGGGCCCGCGCACCTTCGAGGCGCTCTCGGGCCACCACGTCACCCTCGACCTCTTCGATGACGAGACGAGCCCCATCCCGCACATCGAGCTCGCCGAGTGGGCAGACCTCGCCCTCGTGGCC
>NZ_CEVYAT010000178.1:0-2734 GCF_982402205.1 Parolsenella sp.
GCCAGGCGCGCCGAGCGCGTCGGCTCCTACGTGGTGGTCGCCTGCGCGCTGCTGTTCTTCGTCGACCGCGGCGTGCTGGGCTTTGCCGACCTCGTGCGCGTGAGCGTCGCGTCCAACTCCAACCCCAGCGACTTCCTCTCGAGCCTCGTCTACATGACGTGGGAGAGCAGGCAGTTCTTTGTCCAGGGCATTGGCATCACCATCGCGCTTGCCACCTTTGGCACGATCATCGCGTTCTTCCTGGCGCTGGGCATGTGCTTCCTGCGCATCCAGCAGACGGACCGCGTCGACAACGACGCCATCTGCTTCCTCAAGAGCGTGGGCCGTGGCTTCTCGCGCGTCTACAGCACCGTGGTGCGCGGCACGCCCATGATGGTGCAGGGCCTGCTCATCTACTTCGCGGGCTTCTCGTTCCTGCGCGGCCTTGGCATGGACGCCGGCCAAGCCAACCAGATCTGGTCCACGTTCACGGCGGGCCTCGTCACCATCTCGCTCAACTCCACCGCCTACATGATGGAGGTGCTGCGCGGCGGCATCGAGAGCGTCGACGCCGGGCAGGCCGAAGCGGCCCGCAGCCTGGGCCTCTCGCAGTGGCAGGCCATGCGCAAGGTCGTGTTCCCGCAGGGCATCAAGTACGCCATCCCCGCGCTCACCAACGAGCTCATCATCAACATCAAGGACTCCTCGGTGCTCTCGGTCATCGGCGTGTTCGACCTCATGTACGCCACCACTACCGTGGCCGGCATCTACTACCGCCAGATGGAGGTCTACTGCGTGGCGCTCGTCGTGTACCTGTGCCTCACGCTCATCGCGAGCCGCCTGCTCGAGGCCTTCGGCAAGCGCCTGGGCGCCCAGGGCACCAAGACGCTCCCCAGCTCTAACTAGGAGGAACCGTGGACAACCAGAACATCACCGCGGAGCACTCCGCAACCGTCCCCGCCAAGGGCGAGGCCCTCATCCGCGTTGAGGACCTGCGCAAGTCGTTTGGCCAGCTCGAGGTGCTCAAGGGCATTAACCTGTCCGTCATGCCGGGCGAGGTCGTGACGATCATCGGCGCCTCGGGCTCGGGCAAGTCGACCCTGCTGCGCTGCCTCAACCTGCTCGAGACGCCCGACTCGGGCCACGTGTGGTTCCACAACACCGACCTCACGGCCGACCGCACCAACGTGAACGCCCTGCGCGAGAAAATCGGCATGGTGTTCCAGGGCTTCAACCTCTTCAACAACATGAACGTGCTCGACAACTGCACGCTCGCGCCCGTGACGCTCAAGAAGTGCTCCAAGGAGGAGGCCGAGAAGACCGCCCTGAGGCACCTCGAGAGCGTGGGCCTCGCCAAGTTTGCCAACGCCGACGTGACGCGCCTGTCCGGCGGCCAGAAGCAGCGCGTGGCCATTGCCCGCGCGCTGTGCATGAACCCGCAAATCATGCTGTTCGACGAGCCCACGAGCGCCCTTGACCCCGAGATCGTGGGCGAGGTGCTCGAGGTCATGCGCAAGCTCGCGAGCGAGGGCATGACCATGGTGGTGGTCACGCACGAGATGGCCTTTGCCCGCACCGTGAGCGACCGCGTGGTCTTCATGGACCAGGGCGTGGTGCTCGAGCAGGGCTCTCCCGACAAGATCTTTGGCGCACCCGAGCACGAGCGCACGCGCGCGTTCCTCTCGCGCTACCTCGACGACTCCGAGGCCATGGCCGGAGCCGGCGCGTGAGCGGCGCCGTCGTAGCGGCGGGCGAACAGGTAGGCGCCTCGCTGACGGCCGCGCGCGCAGCCGAGAAGAACGGACAGGTGGCGGGCGGTGCTGGTAGCGAGGCTGCCGAGGCCGTCCCCAGCGGCGCGGCCGTCTGGCAGTTCTTTGACCACGAGACGGACTACCCCGACCTGTGCGAGCAGGACCTCTGCGAGCGGCTGGGCCGGGCGCTCTCGTTTGCCACGGTGAGCCACATGGACGACGCGCAAACGGACTGGGGCGCTTTCGACGCGCTGCAGACCTGGATGCGCGTGGCATACCCACACGTCTTCTCCGCCGGCGAGGCCGAGGTCATTGGCCACTCGCTGCTGGTGACCATCCCGGGCAGCGACGCGTCTCTGCGCCCCATGATGCTCATGGGTCACCAGGACGTGGTGAGCGTCGTACCCGGCACCGAGGGCGACTGGGGCCACGACGCCTTCTCGGGCGACGTGGACGACACCTACGTCTGGGGCCGCGGCGCCATCGACATGAAGGACCAGGTCACGGGCATCCTCGAGGCCGTCGAGTACGCGCTGGTCCACGGCTGGCGCCTGCGCCGCACCATCGTCCTGGCGTTTGGCCAAGATGAGGAGACCAACCAGTTTGGCGCCCACGCGCTGGGGCAGGAGCTCGAGCGCCGCGGCGTTGAGCTCGAGTTTCTCGTGGACGAGGGCGACTACCGCATCGTCTCGTCGGCCGAGTACGGGGCGCCGGGCTTTCACCTCATGCACGCAGACCTCGCCGAGAAGGGCTACGCGGACGTCATCCTGCGGGCAAGCAGCGCCGGCGGCCACTCGTCCAACCCGTTTGGCGGCACGTCGCTGGGCGTGCTGTCCCAGGCCATCGCCCGCATCTGCACCATCGAGTGGCCCGTGCGCCTCACGCCGCTCTCGGCCGCCCTGCTGCGCGAGCTGGCACCCGCGATGACGAGCGGCCCGCTGTCCGAGCTGGGCATTGCCTGCGCGGCAGACGTCGACGAGCGCGCGAACGAGGTGGCCCGCGCC
>NZ_CEVYAT010000179.1:0-2664 GCF_982402205.1 Parolsenella sp.
TCGACCGCATCGCCACGCAGAGCTACGGCATGGTGTTGGCCACCGGCACCGAGCAGATGAGCGCCGCCGCGAGCGATAACGCCTCCAGCAGCGATGACGCCACCTCCACCGACGTGGCCGAGCAGGGCGCGAGCGACGCTGCCTCCCAGGAGGGCTCCAAGCTCAGCTCCGAGGAGGTCGCCAGCCAGCTCGGCGACGCCCAGCAGACCCAGGGCGACGGCTCCGCCGCCGGTGCTAATGCAGCCGATGTGGACTCGCTCGCCTAAGGGCCCCCGCTCGCGCCAAGTTGCGTAAACTGAGACGCATGAATTCACGAGACTCAAGAAACACCCGCGGGCGCAACGGGCGCCCGCGCACAACCGGCAACCGCGCGCGCTCCACGTCTTCGTATGACGAGGAGCGCGCCGCACGTCGCGGCGGCGGCTCCTCCCGGGGCGGCTCGTTCAAGATCCCGCCCGCGCTGCTCGTCCTGTTTGGCATCGTCATCCTGCGCCTCGCGTGGCTGCAGGTGATAGACGCCGGACGCCTGTCCGCCAAGGCCGACGCGCTCACCACGAGCAATGTCACGATTCAGGCCAAGCGCGGCACCATCTACGACCGCAACGGCAACGTGCTCGCCACGAGCGTCGAGTGCCGCACGCTCTACTGCAACCCCTCCATCATCGAGGACAAGAACGCCGTGGCCTCCGTGCTCGCCGACAAGCTCGGCGGCGACGCGAGCGACTACCTCTCGACCCTTTCGCAGAACACCACCTTCGCCTATCTCAAGCGCCAGGTCGACACCGACGTGGCCGCAGACGTCGTCAACACCCTGGCGTCCGACCAGATCAGTGGCGTCTACACCCTCGCCGACGTCAAGCGCGTCTACCCCTATGGCGAGACGGGCGGCCAGGTGCTTGGCTTCATCGGTACCGACGGCCACGGCCTGTCGGGCCTCGAGCTGCAGTACGACGACATCCTGAGCGGCACCGACGGCGAGATGCTCATGGAGCGCGGCCGCGATGGCACCCCCGTGGCGGGCGGCGTCTCCGAGACCCACGAGGCCACCGACGGCACCGACATCATCGTCTCGCTCGACGTCAACGTGCAGCGCGTGGCCGAGGAGCAGCTCACCCAGGCCATGAGCGACACCGAGGCCAAGAGCGGCAACGTTGTCGTCACCGTGCCCGACACCGGCGAGATCCTCGCGGCCTGCTCGTGGCCCATGTTCGACCCGAGCGATCCCTCGACGGTTACCAACGAGGCCCTGAAGCTCATGAGCGTGAGCGACTCCTACGAGCCGGGCTCGACCTTCAAGAGCCTTACGATGGCCATTGGCTACGAGACGGGCACCATCAACAAGAACTCGACCTTCACCGTGCCCGCCAAGGTCATGGTGGGCGACGACGGCGTCACCGACGACGACGGCCGCGACTACACGATGGACATGACCCCCACCGAGATCATGCGCCGCTCGTCCAACGCGGGCGCGGCCATGGTGGGCATGGCCATCGGCGCCGACAAGTTCAGCGAGGGCATTTCCTCGCTGGGCATTGGCCAGACCACGGGCATCGACTTCCCGGGCGAGAGCGCGGGCATCGTGCCCTCGCGCGACGAGTACACGGGGGCCACTGTGGGCGCCGCCGCCTTTGGCCAGGGCGTGGCCTTCCCCTCGATCCAGCTCGTGCGTGCCGTGGGCGCCATCGCCAACAAGGGCACGCTCGTGACCCCGCATTTCCTGGTCCAGAAGGGTGGCGAGAAGGCAGACTGGGGCGAGGGCGCGCGCGTCCTGTCCGAGCAGACCTGCGAGAACGTCATCGGCGATATGCGCGAGGTCGTGCTCGACGGCACGGGCGTCAAGGCCCAGCTCGAGGGCTACGACGTGGTTGGCAAGACCGGCACCGGCCAGCAGGCCCTCGACACCGGCGGCTACCTCGACAACTCCTTCCTCAGCTCGTTTATCGGCTTCGCCAACGGCGAGGACGCGGCGGCCCTGTGCTACGTCGGCGTCTACGGCACCTCCTACCACGGAAGCGCCGTGGCCCAGAACTTCTCGGCTATCATGAATGAGGCCCTTACCGACCTAAACGTACCCAAGCAAAACTAGGGCGTGCAGCCCTTTTGCGGGGCGAGCAACCCTCACGGGAGATTCGCATGATTGAGTGCACATCGTCTGACATCTGCTTGGCCACCTCGGCCGCGTTCCTCTCGGGCACCGGCGACGAGCGCGCCCGCGGCGTCGCCATCGACTCGCGCAAGGTGGGGGAGGGCACGCTCTTCGTGGCGTTCCCCGGCGAGCGCGTTGACGGCAACGACTACGTGGCGGCCGCCATCGAGGCCGGCGCCGGCGTCGTCGCCGTGACCCGCGAGCCCGACGCCGTGGCCCTCGAGGCCGCCGCTGCCTGCGGCTGCGCCATTGTGCGCTGCGAGGCCGATGACGCCACCGAGTTCATGCTGCGCCTCGCCGGCTGGTGGCGCGAGCGCCACGACTGGTGCGTCGTGGGCGTCACGGGCTCGGTGGGCAAGACCACGACCAAGGACATGCTCGCCGCCTCGCTCGGCACCACCTGGCGCACCCACGCTACGGCGGGCAACTTCAACAACCTCATCGGCGTGCCCATCACCCTGCTCGAGGCGCCCGAGGACGCGCAGGTCCTCGTGGTCGAGATGGGCATGAACCACCCC
>NZ_CEVYAT010000180.1:0-2661 GCF_982402205.1 Parolsenella sp.
ATGGCGTAGGCGCCCTTGGACGAGTCGAGCAGGTAGGCGGCCACGCCCACGTCGAAGAGGTTGTCGGGGTCGGTGTCCGCCGGGTCATAGGGACGCCCGTCCGCGACGGAGGCGAGCAGCGACGAGTCGACCGGATAGACGACGTGCATGAGGGCCTTGACGTCTGCACAGCCCACGCGCCAGCCGCGAAGGGCGCGCACGAGAAGCTCGCTCGCTGCGTCGCCACACATGCTTCCGCAGGCCTTCTCGCACGCGAACCAGGCCTCGAGCTCGGGCGCAAAGAGCGTGCCCTGCTCGGGCTCGGCGAGTGCCACGCCCACCCACTGGCCATCGCTGGCGGCTTGCTCGAGGGCCGAGATGAGCGCCTCGCCCTCGAGACGCTCGGGCAGCTCGAGGGCGGACACGCCGGAGCCACCCTCGCCCGCGGCACCGGCGAGCGCCAGCACGCGACCAGTCATGCTCGTGATGCCCAGCGCGCCAAAGGCCTCGCGCACCTCGGCCGGGTCGAACGTGGGGAACTTGGCGTCGGCGAGCTCGATGTCGATGGGCGCGTCGGTGCGGATCGTGGCGACCTTGCGGGAGAGCAGGGCGTCGTCGATGTGGGCGCGCAGGTTCTCGCCCATCTTGCCCTTGACCTCGTCGGCGTGGGCGATGACCTCGTCGAGCGAGCCGTACTGGCAGATGAGGGCGCTCGCCTTCTTGGGGCCGATGCCGGGCACGCCGGGGATGTTGTCGGACGTGTCGCCCTTGAGGCCGTAGAAGTCTGGCACGAGCTCGGGCGTGACGCCGTGGTAGAGGTCGTCGACGCTCTCGGGGGTCATGATGTTGACGTCGGAGACGCCCTTGCGGGTGGAGACGACGTTCACGCGCTCGGTGACGAGCTGGTACATGTCGCGGTCGCCGGTGACAAGCAGCATGTCGTAGCCGGCCACCTCGCCGCGGCGGGCCAGGGTGCCCAGGATGTCGTCGCCCTCCCAGCCCTCGAGCTCGGCCACGGGGACGTCCATGTGGCCCAGCAGCTCCTTGATCATGGGGAACTGCTCGTGCAGGATCGGGTCCATGGGCGGGCGCTGCGCCTTGTACTGGGGCAGCATCTCCATGCGCACGCGGGGCTTGCCCTTGTCGAACGCGCAGATGACACCGTCTGGCTGGAACTTCTCGACGAGCTTCACGAACATCGACAGGAAGCCGTAGATGGCGTTGGTGGGGCGGCCGTCGGGCGCGGTCATCGTGGGCGGAATGGCGTGGAAGGCGCGGTGCATGAGCGAGTTGCCGTCGACCACGGCGATGGTGCGACGGGGCTCGCCGGGAGTGGGCGCACCGGCCAGGTCGGCGCTTGTCTCGGCGGTGTCCGTTGCCGGTAGCTGCGCGTTGTTGGTCTCGTCTGCCATGGTGGGTCCTTCCCGTTGGTTTGTTCGCCCACCATTGTACGTGTGCTCGCGGGCACGCGGGCCCGAGGCGGGCGGCGTCCATGCTGTGGGGCGCGTGCGAACGGTGTTGTGTGCCTGTTGGGACCATCGAGACTACCTTGCGTGCCCAGCGCGGCAATCCTGACAACTTGCGTGCTCAACGCGACAATATGCGGCTCCCAGAGGGCCAATCTAGTCGCGATAAGCACGCAGTCACACGGGCTAGTCGCGATGGGCACGCAACTTACGAGGGGGATCGCAAGCAAGCCACATCAGGCACACGACATTCAGCTCGAAGGCGCCCGCGGCACGCCATAGGACGAGAGGAGTCGGCCCAGGTAGGCATCGTCTCTTGCCTCGGCAAACGAGAAGCGCGCCACGCGCAGGCCATAGTAGGTGAGACGAGCCTCACGGCGACGCTCGGCAAGCAGCTGGTCCCGCGCGTCGCGGTCGCCCGTCAGCCGCTTGTCGAAGGTCTTGGCACGCCCATCGAGCTCGCCCGCCACGCACCCCGCGACACCGCCGGCCAGCAGCGTTCCCGCGGCCAGGCCGCCCAGGACCTTCTCGGCATCGAGGTCAGCCGGGATCCACAGATAATCAAGACGATACGGTTGCCCCTCGCCCATGGGGTCTGCCACCGGCACCTGCAAAAGCGGCGTCGCGAACCCTAGCTCAAGCATCACGGCACGTGCATAGGACTCGCCACCGTTCTCGCTCAGGCCATCCGCGTTGAGGGCGCAGCGCAGCGCAACCTCGCGGTCTCGGGGCCTCCCCATGCCGCGAAACCCTTCCAGCAGCTCATCATTCGAGCACCCGTCCAGTGCAAGCGCTCGGTCGCACACGCCCAGACCGCGGCGAAAACCCAGCATGCGCGCAGCATCAAAGGCCGTTCGCTCCAAACTCGTTACCCTGATGCCGGCCACCTCCTCAACATCCAGGCCTGACGGCAGGCAAACACGCACAAGGGAGCGCGAGCTTGATGCATGCGCGCATCGGGGCGTCGCGGCATACGGGCGAGCTATGTAGCCGCAAGGCTCGTACAAGCCCCACGCCACCGCAGCCGACGGTCCGCAGAACACGAGCCCGGGGTTCTTAAGCTGTAACGACCGCATGATGCACAGACTTTGGTCGGTTGCGCTAAGTCCATGCCAAAGCTTTGGCTGCTCATAGCAGCCAGACGCCGGCGAGACAAGCAGCCCGCGCTTCACTCAGCGATCGAGCGTCCTTCTCGAATTATGGTCGCGGGCAACAA
>NZ_CEVYAT010000181.1:0-2626 GCF_982402205.1 Parolsenella sp.
GCCAATCTCGTGCCAGTCGCGGGCACGATCGTGATGGCCATGCAGAGGGCCAGGAGGAATGCTGAAATACGTTTCTTCAAGTGGTCCACATTCTTACAGTGGCAAACATGAACCAGTCCCGTCACGGGGTTGCCACAGACGAAGCTCACGCTGGCGAAGGGCCTTGCCATGGGCCTCGAGTTCAAGATGGGTAGCGAGATCCTGCGCACGGTCATCGCCCGCGACTGGCACGAGATTGGCACCGTCGCGGACAGCATCGCCCTGAGGGCTGCCCTCACCTTCCTTATCCACCGGGAGATCAAGGAAGAGGAGAAGGAGGCCAAAAGCGAGGGGAGCCAGGCCCTCGAGGGGTAGCGGTTCCGGGCGGGCTGCGGGTTTGGGCGAGCCGTAGCCACGGGTCCCGGGCGGACGACGCCCTCGGGCAAGTCCCATCCACAAGCAACGCCAGGTGATGGCGCCCCGGGTGGCGTGGTATTCCGCCGTCCGGGGCGCTAAACTCTCTTGCGGACAAACCTACGAGAGGAACCGACTCCATGCGTACCGATGACTTTGACTATCCGCTGCCAGACGAGCTGATCGCCCAGGCGCCCGCCGAGCCCAGGGACTCCTGCCGCCTGCTCGTCCTGCATCGCGACGGTGGCGCGGGCGTCACGGGCAGCGCCTCCGCAATCGCCGACGGCGGCTCCGTCGAGCACCGCCACTTCTACGACATCCTCGACTACCTCGAGCCGGGCGACCTGCTCGTTGCCAACAAGACCCGCGTCATGCCCGCCCGCCTCGTGGGCCGCAAGGCCCAGACCGGCGGCGTCTCCGAGACCCTGCTGCTCAAGCGCCGCGAGGACCTCGACGCCATGGGCCACGTCTGGGAGTGCCTCGTGAACCCTGGTAAGCGCCTGAAGCCCGGTGCCCTCATCGAGTACCGCGCGGGCGGCCTGCACGCTCCCGAGAGCGCACCCGTGGTGCTCACCGGCCAGATCGTCGACTTCGTCGAGGACTCCAAGGGCGGTCGCCTCGTGCGCTTCGAGCCCCAGGGCGCAGACGAGGCCACCGGCGAGCCGCGCACGCTCGACGCCGCCATCCACGCCGCGGGCCACGTGCCCCTGCCGCCCTACATCACCAGCTACGAGGGCGACCCCGAGAAGTACCAGACCGTCTACGCCATGCACGAGGAGCACTCGGCCGCGGCGCCCACGGCGGGCCTGCACTTTACCCCCGAGCTCATCGAACGCCTCAAGGAGCACGGCATTGGCTGGGCCACCGTCGAGCTCGAGGTGGGCATTGACACCTTCCGCCTCGTCGAGGAGGACGACCCCACCCAGCACGTTATGCACACCGAGCGCTACCACGTGACCCAAGACGTGGTCGACGCCGTGCATGCCACGAAGGCCGCGGGCCACAGGGTCGTTGCCGTGGGCACCACGGCGGTGCGCTCGCTCGAGAGCGCCTTTGACGCCGAGGCCCCTGCCGCCGCGCCCGCCATGGTGGCGCGCCGCTTCGCCGGCCGCCCCGACTCGGCCGACACGCTCGGTCGCGGTGACATCGTGGTGCGCGAGAACGCTACCACGCAGCTCTACCTCATGCCCGGCAGCACCTACCACGTGGTCGACGCGCTCATCACCAACTTCCACGTGCCGCGCTCCACCCTCATGATGCTCGTCTCGGCCCTGGCCACGCGCGAGCAGATCATGGACGCCTACGCCGCGGCCATCGACGAGCGCTATCGCTTCCTGAGCTTTGGCGACGCGATGCTCATCGAGTAGGGGACACCAATAAATTCGAGGTGGGGTACCCTGTCTCACGAGAAGCGGCCCGAGCGCGTTGAGCGTTCGGGCCGCTTGCCTTGGAGCGGGGCGGATGTGATAAAGGGCTCTGGCCCCTCTGCTACCCGGCGACGGCGAACAGGACGACGAGCAGGACGATGACGACGGCCGCGCCCGCGAGGGCGTAGACGACCATGCGCGTGTGCTGCGTACGCTCGCGCACCGCGTCCTCCTCGGCGGCGAGGCGCTCGGTGAGCGCGCGCTGCTCGTCGAGTTGTGCGTGGGCCTCGCCCTCGCGCTCGGCGAGCTGCTCGGTGAGCTCGGGGTGGGCGTGGATCTCGCGCGCCTCCTCGAGCGCAGACGCGGCGGCCTGGCTGCGACCGCTGGCGTCTTCGAGCTCGACGTTTGCCTCCTCGAGCTCGCCGTTCAGCGCGAGAATCGCCTCGCCGACCTCGTCCTCCTCGTCGCTGGCGCGCTTGCTCAGGCGCTTGTGCTCGTCGCGGCGCGCCTGGTCGATGGAGCCGGCCGCCTCGAGGTCTGCCTCGGCCTCCTCGAGCGACTTGCGCTGCGTGTAGAGGTGCGTCTGGGCAATCTGGAGCGCCTGCTGGGTCTCCTGGTCCGTGCGGGTGACCTCCCCGCGGGCGCGCTCCAGCGCGGCGAGCGCGGCGGCTACCTCGCCGCTCTTGGACGTGACGTCGCGAGCGCCGGCCGATGGGTTGCGCCTGGCCTCGGCGAGCTGGTCCTGGAGCTTGGCGAGCTTGTTCTGCGCGCTCACGGCCGCGCGCTGGGCGGCCTGCAGCTTGGAGTCGCGGCTGGCCTGCGCCTCGTTTGCCTGCGCCTGCGCCACCTTGAGGGCACGCCTGGCC
>NZ_CEVYAT010000182.1:0-2556 GCF_982402205.1 Parolsenella sp.
ATTCCGGCTCGCGGCCGGCTTTGCTCGCTATACAAGCGAGCTTCTTTGCTGACTGAAGCCTGTTTGTGCGCGTCCGTCCCCAATGGGCGCGCCAGGCGCAATCGCTAAGCGGACTGGTACTTGGCCTTCATGTTGGGCCAGCTGATGGGCTTGTCATCAGGGATGAGCTGGAACTGGACATCGACACCCTGCTCCTCGAGGTAGTCGAGCGCCACGACGTCGTCGTCGTTGAGGCACACGGCGTTGCCCATGGGCTTGGTGTTGGGGCGGGCGCCGTTGAGGTTGCCGATGTTGAGGACCTTGCCAAAGTCGCCGCCGTGGCGAACGATGTCGGCAAAGCCGGTGGTGGAGTCGGAGATGATGTAGAAGTTCTTGTTGGAGGCGTGAACCTTCTCGAGGGCCTTGACGCCCTGCTCGACGTCATAAATGCCGAGCTTGAGGTTGGCGGCGGCAGCCTTTAGAACCTTCTTGCGGAGCTCGTCCTTGGCGACCTTGTCGCTGATGACGATGATCGAGTCGGCCGGCTTCTTGGCGACCCAGCGGGTCATGGTCTGACCGTGGATAACGCGGTCGTCGACGCGGGCGAGAGTGATTGCCATAGTAGGTTCCTCCCAAATGCAGATTGTTATTGCTCGGGGCACGTGCCCCGGGATACCTGAGTGGCGCCCATGTGGGCGCGGTTGGGAGGGGCTCCCCTTCGGCTTGCGCCAGCCCCTCCCCGCCGGCTAGAACAGATCGTCCTCGTCGTCCGAGCTGTCTGCGGGCATCTCCGCAGCAGTAACGCCAGCAGAACCTGCCGTGAGGGCGGCCGCGGTAACCGCCTCCAGGTCATCAGAGCTCATCGCAAGCACGCCGGCCTCCAGAAGCATCGGGAAATTGGCACCAGCGACGAGCCTGATGTGCTCGGGGTTGTTGAGGAACAGGGCATAGGACTCGTTGAAGGGCGTGCCACCCGCGAGATCCGCGAGGATCAGCAGGTCGCCCTGAGAGAGAAGCTCGTTGACGCGTGCGACCAGGCGCTCGCGAAAGTCATCGATACCAGTGTCGGTGAGGTTCACCGCGCTGACGTGCGTGGCGCCCGAGGCAAACATCTGGAACGCATCGAGCATGCCGGTGCAGAGGGAGCCGTGAGATGTAAGCAAGATATTCATCGATATCCTTTCGACTTGTCCTGACCTGAAGAATACATATTCACCTTTCGTCCATATATGCAGATATGTATTGTCTTCCCTGAACGGTCGATTTTTCTGGTTTGACGGTACTTATTTTGGTCAAATTGGCTCATTTGTTCTTACTTTTTGCCTTTGTCATATGAATTGTAAGCTCATTAGAGGTATCCTTTACGCGAAGCACGAAGCGCGCATACTTAGGTGGTGGCGCGTCATATCGCCGCGCAACAGCGGCCTGATTCGGGCCCAGAGACGGGCTCGGAAAGGAGCACCAGATGGCAACCTACACGCTCGACGACCTCTCTCGCCTCATTGACCACACCAACCTGCACCCCGATGCCACCGAGGCCGACATGGCCAAGCTGTGCGATGAGGCCAAGCGCTATCACTTCAAGATGGTTGCCATCAACCAGGTCCAGTCCAAGTTCTGCTCCGAGCAGCTTGCCGGCACCGACATCCACACGGGTGCCGCCATTGCCTTCCCCCTCGGCCAGACCTCCATTGCCGCCAAGGTCTTCGAGACCAAGGACGCCATCGAGAACGGCGCCTCCGAGATTGACTATGTGGTGAACCTCACCCAGGTCAAGGCCGGCAACTGGGACTACATCACCGACGAGATGACGCAGATCGTGGCCGTGTGCCGCGAGGCCAGCGAGGGCCGCGAGGAGGCCATTCCCTGCAAGGTGATCTTCGAGAACTGCCTGCTCAACGATGACGAGAAGGTCAAGCTCGCCGAGATCGCCAAGGAGGTCGAGCCCACGTTCATCAAGACAAGCACCGGCTTCTCCACCGGCGGCGCCACTGTCCACGACGTCGAGCTCATGAAGGCCCACTGCGGCGACAAGGTGCAGGTCAAGGCCGCCGGCGGCATCCGTGACGCCGACACCTTCCTCGACATGGTGCGCGCGGGCGCCTCGCGCATCGGCTGCAGCGCGGGCATGCCGATCATCGACGAGCTGCGCCGCCGCTTCGAGGAGCAAGGCATCGAGTCCATCGAGCTGTAGAGTTGTGCCTGCGGCCATCGCCTTGGCGGTGGCCGCTTTTTGTTAGGTCGTTAGTGCTGACGAGCGCGCGCCGGCACTAGAGGAAAGGAAGCGGCATGGGTCCCATTCTGCTCAAGCCCACCTACATCTCCCCCATCTGGGGCGGAACCCGCATCTCCGAGGCTCGCGGCCTCGAGCATGGCGGCGACGTCAACAATGGCGAGGCATTTGACGTCTCGGCCCACCCCGACGTCTGTACCTCGGTCGAGGGCGGCCCGTTCGACGGCACGCGCTTCGATGAGCTCATCGCCAAGCACCACGACGAGCTCATCGGCGACCTTGCCGACGATGCCACGATTCAGGTCGTCTCGATGGACCCCAAGGAGTTCCTCTCCGTGCAGGTG
>NZ_CEVYAT010000183.1:0-2550 GCF_982402205.1 Parolsenella sp.
CGACCTTGCCTGCGGCAATGAGCCCATCAACCTCGGCGGCGAGGGCTGGGTCGAGTACGTAGCGCTTGGCGAGGCTCAGCGGAACGAGGGTGTAGAGGACCGTCTCGTCGGCCTTGAGCAGGCGCTTGCCCTTGCCGTCGACCACATCGGTCACGAGCGCGCGCATGGGGTTGACGCCCGCGGCGCAGACGTAATAGGAGTTGCGGCCCATGCGGGGGTTGACCTCGATGAAAAGGGTGCGGCCCGTCTTCTTGTCGCGCTTGATGTCGAAGTTGGCAAAGCCGCGATAGCCCACGGACTCGAGCAGCTCGGCGGCCTTCTCCCACAGCTCGGGCATGGGGCGCGTGACCATGACGACGGGGTTGCCCAGCATGGAGGGGGCGTGGTCCTCGAGCAGCACCTGGGCCGATCCGGCGAGCTGCGCCTTGCCGTTGGTACCCATGTAGAGCGTGAGGCTGTCCATGTAGGTGTCGTCGCCCTCGATGAGCTCCTGGACGAGGAAGTCGCCATGGAAGCCGTCCTCGCGCAAGGCGTCCCAAAGACGGTCGAGCTCGGCCTGCTCGTGAACGAAGTAGACCTTCTTGAAGCCATGGGCCATGTGCACGGCGTACTCGGATGAGCGAGCGGGCTTGGCCACGAGCGGGAAGGGGATGGCGCTGGGGGCAATCTTGCCGTCGCCCGCGAGGTGGACAACCTCGGTGAGGGGCGTGTCGAGCCCGTGCCCGCGGCAGAGCTGGGCAAACGTGATCTTGTCGGAAACCCGGTCGATGACGTCGGCATCGGGGATGGGCGTGACGCAGTTGACCGGGAAGTTGTCGCGGCAGTTCGAGAGGACCTTGATGAGGGCGTCGGTGTTGCCCACGACCACGCAGGTCTTCTCGGCGTTCTTCTCGGCAATCTCGCAGACGACGCGAGTGACCTCTTCCTCGCTCAGGCGCTCGACGGGGTGAACGTCCAGAATCTGCGAGTGGGCAACGGCCGCGATGGGCGACGAGGCGAGCATCTGCGGCTTTACGTGGTAGGCCTCGTGGAACTCGCGGGCGAGGGCGTAGGCGCCGATGTCGCCGCCCAGCACGATGGGCACGAGGTCCTCGCGAGGCTTTGCGGGCTTGGTGGCCGCGGCCTTCTCGGCCTTGCGGTCACGAAGGTCCTTGGCAGCGGTGAGGGCCTTGTAGAACGTCTTGTGCAGAGGGACGTCGCGGTCTGGCGCCACGGTGGTGACCTGCTTGGTGAACTTGGTCTTGAACTCGTTGAGGCCCAGGAGCTTGGGCGAGAAGTCGCTGCCGATGGCCATCATGTCGTAGTCGAGGCAGCCCTTGTTGGCGCCGAGGTCACAGCACTCGAAGTAGACGAGCTTGTCGGTGACGTGCTGACGCATCGTCTCGTTGAGGCTTGCGCCGTAGTAGCGTACGGCGCGCGTGCCGTTGATGGTGACGATTGACCACGTCACGACGCGGCCCTCCTCGTCGCGGCCGGCGAAGACGCGGCAGTGGTCGGGGCCCAGCAGGCGAATCATGTCCTCGTAGTCGCTCTGCGGCGCGGGGTTGAAGCCGTCGCGCTGGGCGGTCTCGACCATGACGGCGTAGTACTCCGAGAAGTCGGAGGCGGCGCGGTCGGTCTCGTCGGCGCAGGTCACGGGGCTCTCGCGCAGGGCCTTGCGCACGTCGCGGCGGCCACGCGGCTTCATGCGGGCGAGAATCTCCTCGTCGCCGCCCGTGACGTCGATCACGACGGTGTTGTCATAGGGGATGCCCGACAGCACGGGCGTGGTGCTCGCCAGCTCGTGCAGGATCGAGACGCGCATGAACTTCTGCTTGCGGTCGCGCCCGCGCACGTGGGCCGCCAGCGCGTCGATCGCGGCTGCCTCGGTGGCCTCGCTGGGCTGCTCGGCCCAGACGGGCGCGTGGTTTGCGCGCAGATAGTGGTAGCCGTGCGTCTCGTAGTCGATGAGGCTGATGAGCGCGAGCGTGCGGCCGTCCTCCTCGAGCGCAACGCAGCCCCAGGGCATGCGGCCCTCGATGGTTGCCTGGTAGGCGGCCCAGATGGCCGTTTGCTCGATGGGCAGGTTGATGCCGAGCTGCTTGGCGCGGGCCTCGAGCTCGTTGTGGGTGATTTCCTTGGCTTCGATCACGGATGCTCCTGTGTCTGACCGTTGGCTTTTGTGCAACCGTATAGTTTACGGGCTCGCACGCAGCGGCGCCGCGGCTTGCAGGCGTTCCCATACAAACGGCGCATGCGCTGCCGCGGCGTGTGGCGGGGCGTACGGCGGCAACGGCGCGTGCGGCGGGGCGGCGAAGGCGCGGCGAGCCATCGGTTGCGCACGTTTGGGACGCGTCGTGTCCGCGCGTCTCGCATCTCCCCATCGGTTGCTCACGTTTGGGGCGCGTCTCCCCATCGGTTTGGCACGTCCGCGGCAAACCGCCATCGGTTTTGCACGTCTGACGGCCTCGAGACGTGCAAAACCGATGGCGCGATAGAATCGTGCGAGCAGAGCAACGAGCGTGCGAGCAGAAGCGGCGCGCGCCGGCGAGGGGAGGGCCACGTGAGCAG
>NZ_CEVYAT010000184.1:0-2518 GCF_982402205.1 Parolsenella sp.
CTCGTCGACGACCTCGCGCTTGAAGTTGTCGGGGACGAAGCCGGCGCCAATGCCCTGGATCTTGTGGCCGCCGGGCTTGCCGCCGGAGAGGACCGGGCTCTCGGCCGGCTCGACGGCGACGGCGCAGACGCTGGGCTTGTGCTCCTTCAGGAACTTGGAGGTGCCGGAGATGGTGCCGCCGGTGCCCACGCCGGCGACGATGGCGTCGACGGTGCCCTCGGTGTCGGCCCAGACCTCGGGGCCGGTGGTCTCATAGTGGGCGCGGGGGTTGGCGGGGTTGGTGAACTGGCCGGCCACGATGCTGTTGGGCGTGGACTCGTGCAGCTCGTTGGCCTTGGCGATGGCGCCCTTCATGCCCTCGGAGCCGGGGGTCAGGACGATCTGCGCGCCGTAGGAGGCGGCGAGCTTGCGGCGCTCGATGCTCATGGTCTCGGGCATGGTGAGGATCATCTTGTAGCCGCGGGCGGCGGCGAGCATGGCCAGGCCAACGCCGGTGTTGCCGCTTGTGGGCTCGATGACGGTGCCTCCGGGCTGGAGCTCGCCGGACGCCTCGGCGGCGTCGAGCATGTAGCGGGCCACGCGGTCCTTGACGGAGCCACCGGGGTTGGTGGCCTCGTACTTGCCCAGGACGCGGGCGCCGGTGGCCTGGACGTCTGCGGGCAGCAGCGAGGAGAGGTCGATGAGGGGGGTGGAGCCAATGAGGGACTCGACGTGGTTGGCGACGTGCATGGGGTGCCTCCTTGTTCTGTGAGCCTGGGGCCCGAGCTGGCGGACGGGATGTTCGCGTGTGCGTGCCGTCCAGGGGACGAGCGGGCGCGGGGTGCGCCTCGCTCGCTGGCGATAGTATGCCACGATTAAACCAACTAAACCAGTAGGAATTTATGAATTAAGCGTTGCTTAGTGCGTTTGTGCTGGTAGATGGCGGAAATGTTTCTATCGTTGGGACTGTTGGCGTGGCGATAGTGGCTTACTGTTGGCTTTGGCGGGCCAACGTTCGTGCACGTCTCGCCCAACGAGCCGTCGGCTATACACGTCCGTGGCGCCCCAAACGCGCCAGACCGATGGGTCCCCGCTGCCGGCCCAACGAGCCGTCGGTTATGCACGTCCGTGGCGCCCCAAACGTGCCAGACCGATGGCGGCTTTGCTGCTCGCTCAACGTGCCATCGGTTGCGCACGTCCGGGGCGCTTGAAACGTGCCAAACCAATGGCGCTGCGTTGCACGTGCGGGGCTATTGGCCTCCATTGGGGAAAAGCACCGCTTATAGGGGGAGAAGCATGACAAGCTGATTAATTTACGGACTGCTCCGCTAAATAATTGACGGCCCGCCCTCAACCTATTTCAGGTTCTATTAAGGGAGAGGAAACCACCTGTGACAACCCGCTGCCCGGCTGTGCGTGGCACCTACGAAATACGCGGCCGCGCCCGCCTTGCGCTCGACGCCGACGTCGAGACCCTGCCCGATGACCCCGCGCGCCTCAAGCTCCTCATTGGCGAGCTCCAGTTCGAGGTGGGCCTGCTCAACGGCATCATCGCCCAGGGTGGTGGCGCGCATGATCTCCTCCGTCGGGGCGACCGCTGCTAGCTACAGGGCCTCGAGCGTGGCGATGAGCGCCAGGTGGTCGGTGCCCGAGACCTGGGCGGTCTCGAGCGAGCTCACCACGATGCCCGAGTTCTTGGAGTATACGATGTGGTCGATCTCGACGAGTGCGGGTATGGCCTTGTTGGCCGGGTAGGTCATGTGCATTCCGCCGCCGCTCGCCTGGCCGGCGTCGGCAAAGGTGGTGCCCAGAAGCTCGCGGAAGCGTGCGTGATCCCATGCCGAGTTGAAGTCGCCCATGATGAGGTAGGCGTGGCCGTAGTCAGACAGGCTCCCGATGACCGACAGCCCCTCGTCCCACAAATCTTCGGCCCCGCGCACGGGCGAGTTGGGATGTACGCTCACGATACGCACCGTGGCGTCTCCCACCTGGATGCTCGCGGCCGGCATCGAGCTCGTGTCGATGGGCAGGAGGTTCCTCGACACGTTGTCCTGCGGCGCAGCGGTCCAGATGCCGTTGCGCCCGCCGTTCGAGATGGCCGAGGCCCCCGCCGAGACGACGTGGTAGGGGAGTAGCTCGTCGATGCCGGCGCGTTCGAGGTCGTTGACCATGCCGTCGGTGAGCTCCTGCAGGCACAGCACCTCGACGTGCTTCTCGCGCACGAGGTTCACGATGTCGACGGCGCTGGCCTGTCCGTTGTAGGTGTTGCAGGTCATGACGCGGGCGTAGGAGTCGGCCGTGGTGTTGGTGCTCGCGACGGCGGCCGTGGCCTCGCTCGAGACGCGGGCGCTGCCGGTGAAGTAGCCGATGTGCCACCAGCCGTTGACGGCGAGGGCCAGCGCGCAGGCCACCGCGAGCACGCGGCGGCTCCAGAGCAGGGCCAGCGCGAGGCAGACGATGGTGGGGACGAGCGCCACCGGCACGAACGAGACGAGCTCGGGCACGGCCGAGCCCGCGGCGTGGCTCGCCGGGATCAGGC
>NZ_CEVYAT010000185.1:0-2502 GCF_982402205.1 Parolsenella sp.
CCGTTGAACAGCGTGAAGAGGTGCTCGCACACAATCTGGCCCACCGACTTGGTGGTGGGGCCGCCGTATGAGTTCACGAGGCCGTCGGCGACGTGGGCCTCGACCTCGGCAGGCGTGAGGCCGGAAATCTCGGGCGCCACGATGTCGGGCGCTTCGGTGTTGGACAAGGGCACTCCCCTCAAAGAAGATGCGAACGTCCATTGTACGGGGTCGGGGGCGTTTCGGCACGCTCGCCCCGACTGCTTACAAAACTGAAACGTAGGCAGGGGGGGCATGCCGCACGCATAGCGAGGGGCCAGAGTGAAGGCCCGTCTCCCCCGACCACCCGACTTGGGCTATACTGCACTCGCAAGCTCTCTTAGCTCAGCTGGATAGAGCGTTCGCCTCCGGAGCGAAAGGTCGCGGGTTCGAATCCCACAGAGAGCACCATTCGCTTATAAACGGCCCCAGCGATGGGGCCGTTTTTTGTGTGCACGTTCCTTTCACACTTAATGAGGAAAGCCCATCTCCGAGAGACCCATTTTTGTCAAGCCATAGCGGCTGCGAGGTCGGGCAGCGGCACCTATATGTAGTACCATCGGTCAACTAAGGAAAACTCAAGCGCGGACGCCACACAGAGGGGGAACGATGATCGCAGTCGTCAAGGACACGGCAACGCCGGAACAGGTAGGCCACTTCGTAAGCTGGATCGAGAGCAAGGGCCTCTCCGCCCACATCTCCAAGGGTGACAACACCACGATCATCGGTCTGGTGGGCGACACCACCCAGGTTGACCCGTACCTCATCGAGGGCATGGACATCATCGAGCGCGTCCAGCGCGTCTCCGAGCCATTCAAGCGCGCCAACCGCAAGTTCCACCCGCTCGACACGGTGGTCGACTGCGGCCACGGCGTCAAGGTGGGAGGCGGCACCTTCAACGTCATCGCGGGTCCCTGCTCGGTCGAGGGAGACAACCTCATCCGCATCGCGCGCGAGGTCAAGGCCGCCGGCGCCACGATGCTGCGCGGCGGCGCCTACAAGCCCCGCACCTCCCCCTACGCCTACCAGGGCATGGGCGAGGAGGGCCTCGACATCCTGTGCGCCGCCCGCGACGAGCTCGACATGCCCATCGTGACCGAGATCATGGACCCGCGCGACGTCGACAAGTTCCTCTCGCGAAACATCGAGGTCTGGCAGATCGGCGCGCGCAACGCCCAGAACTTCCCCCTGCTCAAGGAGGTCGGCAAGACCCAGACGCCCATCCTGCTCAAGCGTGGCATCGCCGGCACCATCGACGAGCTGCTCATGGCCGCCGAGTACATCATGAGCGAGGGCAACCCCAATGTCATAGTCTGCGAGCGCGGCATCCGCACGTTCGAGACGCGCACGCGCAACTCCTTCGACCTCAACGCCATCCCCGTGCTCCACGGCCTCACCCACCTGCCGGTCTGCGCCGACCCCAGCCACGCCACGGGCCACACCCGCTACGTGACGCCGATGGCGCTCGCCGCGACCGCCGCTGGCGCCGACTGCCTCGAGATCGAGGTGCACGACGACCCCAAGCACGCCTGGTCTGACGGCGCCCAGGCGCTCACGCCCGAACAGTTCCGCGACGCCATGGCGCGCATCGCCAAGGTGCGCGAGGCTGTGACCATGGAGGTTGAGTAGCGTGGACGAGAAGAGCAATAAACCGCAGGTTGCAGCCATGATCGAGGGCAGAGTGGGCATCGTTGGCCTGGGCCTCATCGGCGGCTCCATCGCCCGCGCCATGGCACGCGGGGGCCACGAGGTCTACGCCTTCGACCTCAACGAAGACATCGAGACCTTCGCCGCAATCGAGACGACCGCGGGACGGCTCGCCGACGAGCTCGTTGGCACCTGCGAGCTCATCGTTCTCGCCTGCTACCCCAGGGCGTGCGTCGACTGGCTGGAGAGCCATGCCTCGCTCGTGAGCCCGGACGCCATCGTGATCGACACGGGCGGCGTCAAGCGCTCCATCTGCGAGCCGTGCTTTGACATCGCCCGAAAGAACGGCATCACCTTCGTGGGCTGCCACCCGATGGCGGGCACCCAGTTCTCCGGCTACGCGCACTCGCGCGCCAACATGTTCGAGGGCGCGCCCATGGTGGTTTGCCCTCCGCCCGAGATTCGTGGCGTGGCGTGCCTCGCGCTCGTCGACCGCCTGGAGGGCCTGCTCGCCCCCTGTGGCTTTGACAAGCTCACCGTGACGACCCCCGAGCGCCACGACGAGGTCATTGCCTACACCTCCCAGCTCGCGCACGTCGTGTCGAACGCCTACGTCAAGAGCCCCACGCTCGCCCATCGCAAGGGCTTTGCCGCGGGCTCCTACCGCGACCTCACCCGCGTGGCGAGGCTCAACCCCACGATGTGGTGCGAGCTGTTCCTCGACGACGCCGACAACCTCGCAGCTGAGATTGGCACGCTCGTCAACGCGCTCAACCAGTACAAGGACGCGCTCGAGGCCCGAGACGCCCAGAGGCTCACCGAGTTGCTGGCCGAGGG
>NZ_CEVYAT010000186.1:0-2499 GCF_982402205.1 Parolsenella sp.
AACTTCGCCGATGGCAATCAGGGAGTTACGCGGAGCACCAACAGTGAAGTAGTCTGACCCAAATGCTGGGCAACGCACATTACACAGGACATGAAGCCCCAGACTCTGGAGCCAAGCACCAACAAGCTGGTTGCGATAAACGTTGTAGCGACGCACGGGGTCGGGGACACCAGGCCCGGTACTAAAGTCCGGGGCGATTGCTCCGCCGAAGCCAGTCAACTTATTGAGATACTTCCAAGGATTGTTCCAAAAGCGCTCGATCTTGTCATCGTTTTCGTAGAAGTGAACGTACGCAGAGCTATCTGGGGCACTGGCGGCCATAGCCTCAGAAAACGAAATGATCCTATGGGGGACTTCATGCTCAGCCTCCATGATGGGAATACCACTGAGCTGATCGATGACGACGCCCTTGGTCATATAGGCATGCATGACATCACGAGAAGACCCTCGGGCCTCGCGAGCTTCGGGTGGCATTCCAGGCAGCACGCCCTGATAGGAGCTACTCATCCAAGCTCCTTTCTGCCGCAATTGCGGCTTATGCGATTGTCAAAAACAAATGACGAATCGCTGGGGCCCACCTGGTTAAGACGCTCGATTATATCGCTCGCCTTATACTTACCGTTGGCATCGGGTCCAGGCTGACCCCAGCTAGGGCCGTTCTTATTGGCGTAAGGACGGCCCTTTTAATGCATGTCAGGCAACGCGACCACCTCCTCTCAAACGGCTGGTCGCCAAAATGCGGCTCTCGTATTCAAGAGGAACCCTAGGGCCGTACCAAATCCTGTTCATCGTTCGGTCAAGAACTGATCTGGCGCAACCGAAACTCACTACGAAATCAGACATGATCGTCTGAACGTCTTTCTTCGAATCCCGGATGACCAGAGGTGCAGGAGCCAAAAAGTAGTTGGCAAAAAAAATCGCTTCAGCCTCAAGCTGAGGATCGTCCGAGTTTGGGTGGCCGAGCACAAGGTGACCAAGCTCGTGAGCAAGGGTGAAGCGAATCCGCCCCCTCGACTTTGGGTCGTTATAGAAGACGATCGTCCGAGAGGGATCGAAGTCGTCGGGACGAAATGTGAACGCGTCAGGCCAGACCCTCTCGACCTCATCGCGAAGGCTACCCTCAAGAAGAGAGTAAGGGACTACTCTGATTCCCATTTTTCGAAGAAGTCTCCAGATGCTGAACGGATAGACTTCAATTCCATAATCCTCGATGAGGTTGGCTACCTCCTCGCGAATCTCGTCATACCGGTTTGCATCTGAAAGGTTCCAAGCCATAGAGGCAGCTCCTAGCAGTACTTGAGAAGGGCATCAATAAGACGCTTCTTCTGCTCGGGGGTAACTATATTGGCGCTACGAGCAACGAGGTTGATTGCGCCATCGAGCTTGTTAGGGTCATCGCAAGGAGTACCCAATAGGTCATCGGCAGAGGTGCCGAGAGCCCTGGCGATGATGGCAAGCGTTATCGATTTGGGCTCACGCTGACCGTTGATGTAACGGCTAATTGCAGCTTCAGTGAGCCCCGTCATCTCACTGAGCTCTTTCCGTGAAATTCCTTTTTCTTCAAGCAGCTCTTTAATTCTGCTTCCCAGCTGATTGCCCATTCGTCCTTCTCCTATGCTTCTATCTCAATCGGCAATTTCTTGTCGCATCGGTAATTATACTCACCCTGTCCGTTAAGTCCAATACGCGACGGACACTATTTTCTCGTGAGCCTAGAGGCAGCTTTCCGCAAAGCATCGCCACACAAAAGCCCGCGAGCACGAGGCCCGCGGGCTGTGTCGACCGTCATGGGTTTTCGCTCATCCAAATTACGCGTCCAGAGCCACCCAAACGCGTAAAACGGATGAGCGACGGAGGCAAGAGGCTGCCAGCACGTAAAACGGATGAACGAGCGAGAGGACGCGGAATAGGCGCGCCCCACATCGCCGTGCGGGGACAAACGACACGTCCCTCTGTACCCGCGTCTAGTGCTTGGCAAGCCAGTCGATGACGTTGGAGAACTCGATCTTGGCGCGGCGCTGCATGGACTCCTCGGTGAGGTAGGCCACGTGCGGCGTGAGCACGCAGTTCTTGGCGCTCGCGAGGGCATAGCCCTCGGGCAGCGGCGGCTCCATGTCAAAGACGTCGATGCCGGCACCAGCCAGCTTGCCGCCGTTGAGCGCGGCCGCAAGCGCGTCGTTGTCGACGATCGCGCCGCGGGCGCAGTTGATGAGCACGGCGCCGTCGCGCATGGCGCATATCTTGTCGGCGTCGAACCAGCCGCGAGTCTCGGGCGTGAGCGGCACGTGCAGGCTCACGATGTCGGACTGCTCGAGCAGGTCGGCGAGGCCCACAAACTCGATGCCCGCCTCGCGCGCCGCCTCGCTCTCGTGGCGCGCATAGCCCACGACGCGCGCGCCAAACGCGCGGAACAGGCGCGCCACAGCGCACCCGATGTGGCCCGTGCCCACGATGCCCACCGTCTTGCCGCAGATCTCGCGGCCCACGAGGCCCACCGAG
>NZ_CEVYAT010000187.1:0-2481 GCF_982402205.1 Parolsenella sp.
CGCCTGCGCCGACGACAACAAGGCCTTCTCGATCGCCTTCAAGACGCCGCCCGCCAACGACACGGGCGTCTTCCACATCCTCGAGCACTCGGTGCTGTGCGGCTCCGACCGCTTCCCGGTCAAGGAGCCGTTCGTCCACCTGCTCAAGAGCTCCATGCAGACGTTCCTCAACGCCCTCACGTTCCCGGACAAGACCATGTACCCGGTCTCCTCCACCAACGACCGCGACCTCGAGAACCTCATGGACATCTACCTCGACGCGGTGCTGCATCCCGCCATCTACCAGCGCCGTCGTATCTTCGAGCAGGAGGGCTGGCACTACGAGCTCGCCGGCACCGATGCCGGGCAGGCCGCCGATGCCACCAGTACCCAAGATGCCGAGAGGGGCGGCGAGCTCATCCTCAACGGCGTCGTCTACAACGAGATGAAGGGCGCGCTGTCGAGCCCCGAGGAGATCCTCATCTGCGGCATGATGCGCGCGCTGTTTGGCGAGACCCCCTACGGCTGGGTCTCGGGCGGCGACCCCAAGGCCATCCCCTCCCTCACCTACGAGGAGTTCCTCGACACCCACGCGCGCCACTACCAGCTCGCGAACTCCTATACCGTCCTCTACGGCAACCTCGACATCGAGGAGAAGCTCGCCTTCCTGGGCAAGCGCTTCGACGCCGCCCGCCCGGCCGCTGGCTCCCCCAACGAGCTGCCCCTGTGCGAGCCGCGCGAGGGCGGTCTCGTGTGCATGCCCATGGACACCACGCCCGACAACGCCTGCGTGGGCGTGGCATACGTGTTTGCCACGGCGGGCCAGCGCGAGCGCGTGCTCGCGGCAGACGTGCTGGTAGATGCCCTCGTGGGCTCCAACGAGGCCCCGCTCAAGCGCGCCATCCTCGACGCCGACCTCGGCAGCGACGTGCAGGGCTATCTCTACGACGGCATCCTGCAGCCCTGCCTCATCTTCGAGCTCCAGGGGGCAAAGCCCGGCGTGGCCGAGCAGTTCGAGCAGCTCGTCGAGCAGACGTGCGCCAAGCTCGTGGAAGACGGCCTTGGGGCCGACAACCTCGAGGCATCGCTCGCCCAGGCAGAGTTCAACCTGCGCGAGGGCGACTTTGGTTACCCCGACGGCGTGGGCCTGGCCATCCAGGCCATGAACGGCTGGCTCTACAGCGACGACGACGCCACGAGCTACCTGCGCTACGAGGACGCCCTGTCCCAGATCCGCGCCGGCCTTGGGGACGGCTACTTCGAGCGCCTGCTCGATGAGGCCGTCTGTCACAACGCCCACCGCTGCTGCGTGGAGGTCGTGCCCACCCCGAGCGAGGGTGCCACCGAGGAGGCCCAGCGCCTGGCAAAGGTCCGCGAGAGCCTGAGCGAAGTCGACCTCGCCGCCATTGCCCGCGAGGCCACCGAGCTCCACGCCGAGCAGGCCGCGCCCGACACGCCCGAGGCGCTCGCGACGCTGCCGCACCTCTCGCTCTCAGACATCGGCGAGGCCGCGGCAGACCCCAAGACGGTGCAGGCAGACGCGCCCGTCCCCTGCTACCACCACCTCATCGACACGCGTCGCATCGACTACGCCTACTGGTACTTCGACCTTGGCCACGTCTCCTATGACGAGCTGCCCTACGTGAGCGTGCTCGCGAACCTCCTCGGCAAGCTCGACACCGCGCGCCACAGCGCCTACGAGCTCGACACCATCTGCGAGGCCAAGCTGGGCGGCCTGTCGTTCTTCTCGGAGGTCTACTCCACCGACGGCGACCCGCTGAGCGCCCGCCCCAAGTTCGTCGTGGGAGCAAGCTCGCTTTCCGAGAACGCCCGCTGGCTCGCCGAGCTCCCGCGCGAAATCTGGGCCGAGACGAACCTCGCCGACACGCGGCGTATCCGCGACATCCTCGAGCAGCGCCGCGTGGGCATGGAGCAGGCCTTCGTCGACTCGGGCCATGCCGCCGCGCTCGCCCGCGTGGGCGCGCAGTTCCGCGCCTCCGCCGAGGTGTCCGACATGCTGGGCGGCGTTGGCTTCTACCGCTTCCTGCGCGATCTTCTCGACCACTTCGACGAGCGCGCTGACGCGCTCGTGGCCAAGCTCGATGACCTGCGCCGCCGCATCTTCACGGCGAACAACTGCGAGATGAGCTTCACGGGACCCGAGGCAGACCTCGCCGCCTACTGGGACAACGCATCCGACCTGGGGCTCTTTGCCGCCGCGGCGGATGCGCCCCGGCTCGTCGTGCCCATGCCGCAGGTGCGCTCCGAGGCCTTCGTCGTGCCCGCCAACGTCTGCTTCGTGGGCGAGGGCATGGACGGCCTGAGCGTGGGCACCGAGCTCAGCGGCGCGTGGCGCGTGGCCTCGCAGGCGCTGTCCTACGACTACCTGTGGAACGAGGTTCGCGTGCTGGGCGGCGCCTACGGCTGCGGCTTCCGTTGCACGGCCGACTCGCTGCTGCAGTTCTACTCCTACCGCGACCCGGCGGTCGACCCCACGGCGGG
>NZ_CEVYAT010000188.1:0-2475 GCF_982402205.1 Parolsenella sp.
GTGCGGATGAACGACGCGCTCGACAGCCAGGAGTCGATGGAGCTGGCGACCTTGAGCGTGCCCAGGATGGCCGGCTCGGCCTCGGGGGCAACGCCACCGGCGAGGGTGATCTCGTTGACGGTGTCGGCGAACTCGTAGCGGTCGATGTACTGGCCCATGAGGTACTTGGAGTCACCGGGATTGGTGATCTGGACGCGGCGCAGCATCTGGCGCGCAATGACCTCGATGTGCTTGTCGTTCAGCTCGACGCCCTGGGACGTGTAGACGTCCTTGACGCTCTCGACGAACGTGTGCATCGTCGACTCGATGTCGGTGAGGCGGCGCAGGTTGCGGAAGTTGACGAAGCCCTTCGTGATCTGGTCGCCGGCGCGAACGTCGCAGCCGTCCTCGATGCCCGGCATGAAGCGGGCGCTCGCAGGGATGCGCTTCTCGTCGAGAATGCGCGAGTTGTCCTCGGGGTCGAGGATGCGCACGAGGTACTCGGTCTGCTCGGGCTGAATCGAGAGCTTGCCGGACAGCGGGGCAAGGTCTGCCTCGCGGCCCAGAATCTTCTCGTTGACGTTACCGACGACGTCGAACATGCGGCCAACCGTAGGCAGGCCCTGCGTGATGTCGTCAGCGCCAGCGACGCCGCCGGAGTGAATCGTGCGCATCGTGAGCTGGGTGCCCGGCTCGCCGATGGACTGGGCGGCGATGATGCCCACCGCGGTGCCGACGTTGACCGGACGACGCGTGGAGAGGTCCCAGCCGTAGCACTTCTGGCAGACGCCGTTCTTGGAGCGGCAGGTGAGAAGCGCGCGGAGCTCGACCTTCTTCAGGCCGTGGTCGACGAGACGCTGCATGTCGGCGACGGACTCGATGTAGCCGTCCTTGGCGATGAGGACCTCGCCCGTCTCGGGATCGAGCACGTCGTTGAGCGCACAGCGGCCCACGAGGTCGGCGTTGAGCTCGGTCGTGCCCGGCTTGATGAGGTTGTAGGTGACGCCCTCGGTGGTGCCACAGTCCTCCTCGCGGACGATGACGTCCTGGGCAACGTCGACGAGACGACGGGTCAGGTAGCCGGAGTCGGAGGTGTGGGACGCGGTGTCGACCAGGCCCTTACGGGCGCCGTACGTCGAGATGAAGTATTCGAGCGGCAGCAGGCCCTCACGGAAGTTGGCCTTAATGGGCAGGTCAATCGTGTCACCGGACATGTCGGCCATGAGGCCTCGCATGCCGGCGAGCTGACGGAGCTGCGTCTTGGAGCCACGGGCGCCGGAGTCGGCCATCATGTAGATGGGGTTGTCGTCGTCGAAGCCCTCGAGCATCGCCTTGCCCAGCGCCTCGGTGCACTCGGTCCAGGCGTTGACGACCTCGACGTGGCGCTCCTGCTCGGACAGGAAGCCGTCCTCGTAGTACTCGTTAATCTCGTTGACGTTGGCCTGGGCCTGCTCGATCATCTTCGGCTTGCACTCGGGGATGACGGCGTCCCAGACGGACACGGTCAGGCCGGCGCGGGTGGCGAAGTGGAAGCCGGCGTACTTGATGGCATCCAGGATCGGCTCGACCTGCGCAAGCGGGTAGCGGTCGCAGCAGTCGTTGACGAGCTTGCCCATGTCGCTCTTCACCATCTTGTAGTTGATGAAGGGGTAGTCGGCGGGCAGGCACTGGCGGTTGAAGATGATGCGGCCGATCGTCGTCTCGAAGCGCACGGGCTTGTCGGTGACGTCGTAGTCCTCCTCCTTGCCCCAGGCGGTGCGGACGCGGAAGATCTTGCGGCCGTCCTGCTCGACGTTGGCCTCGTCGGCGCTCACGCGGACCATGACCTTGGCCTGGATGTCGACGTCGATGCGGGAGTCGTAGGCGCTCATGGCGTCATCGAAGCTCGCGAAGACGTGGCCCTCGCCGGCCATGTCGCTCTTCTCGGTCGTCAGGAAGTAGACGCCGAAGACCATGTCCTGGGACGGCACGGTGAGTACCTTGCCCGAGGCGGGCGAGCGCAGGTTGTTGGACGAGAGCATAAGCACGCGGGCCTCGGTCTGGGCCTTCGTGGACAGCGGCACGTGGACCGACATCTGGTCGCCGTCGAAGTCTGCGTTGAAGGGGGCGCACACCAGCGGGTGCAGGTGGATGGCCTTGCCCTCGACGAGGACCGGCTCGAAGGCCTGGATCGACAGACGGTGCAGCGTAGGTGCGCGGTTGAGCAGCACGAGACGACCGTCGATGACCTCATCGAGGACGTCCCACACGGCGGGCTGGCTGCGGTCGATGGCGCGCTTGGCGCCCTTGATGTTCTCGACCTTGCCGAGCTCGACGAGGCGGCGCATCACGAACGGCTTGAACAGCTCGAGGGCCATTGCCTTGGGCAGGCCGCACTGGTGGAGCTTGAGGTGCGGGTCGGTGACGATGACGGAACGGCCGGAGTAGTCGACGCGCTTGCCGAGCAGATTCTGACGGAAGCGGCCCTGCTTGCCCTTGAGGGCCTCGGCCAGGGAC
>NZ_CEVYAT010000189.1:0-2465 GCF_982402205.1 Parolsenella sp.
CCGCCTCGCCCTGCGCGCAGACCTCAAGCAGATCCAGGCCGAGTTTGGCACCACCATGATCTACATCACCCATGACCAGGAGGAGGCCTTCGCCCTCTCCGACCGCGTCATGGTCATGCACGACGGTGCCATCGAGCAGCTGGGCACGCCCGAGGAACTGCTCTCCAACCCTGCAAGCGACTACATCCGCGCCTTCGTCATCGACAACCTCTCGAGGAAGATCGGCTCCCTCAAGAAGTTCATGCAGTTCGTGCAGTAGGTGGGGAGCATGGCAAACACCAACAAGCCGGCTGCTCGCCTCTCGGGCATGAGCGCCGCACGCATCCTGCTCGTGGTCTTCTTCGCCGTAGCCGTCATTGCCCCCGTGGTGGCGCTGCTGCTCCACCTTGCCTCACCGGGCGCCCTGGAGGTCTTCTCCACCCCGGCCTTTGCCACGGCGCTGGGCAACTCGGTTGTCTCATCGCTGCTCGGCACCGCCCTCTCGGTGGCGCTCGCGCTCGCCGCGGCCCTCACGCTCACCCGCACCAACGTGCCCTTCCGCAACGTCTGGGCCATCGTGCTCACCCTGCCCATGCTCATCCCGTCGATTGCCCACGGCATGGGCCTCGTCTATCTCTTTGGCTCCAACGGCATCGTCACGAACTTCCTGGGCACCAGCTGGAACATCTATGGCCTGCAGGGCATCGTCATGGGCGCGCTGCTCTACTCGTTCCCGCCGGCGTTCCTCATGCTCTACGACGCCCTGCGCTACGAGAACTGCCAGGTCTACGACGCGGCAGACATCATGGGCATCCCCAAGGCCTCGCAGTTTGCGCGCATCACGCTGCCCTACCTAGCCCGTCCGCTCGTCTCGACCGTCTTCGCCACCTTCACGCTCATCATCACAGACTACGGCGTGCCCATCATGGTGGGCGGCAAGTACTCCACCCTCTCGGTGCTCATGTACCAGGAGGTCATCGGCCGCCTCAACTTCAACTCGGGCGTGGCCATTGGCGTGGCGCTCATCCTCCCGGCCATCGTGGCCTTCGTGGTCGACCTTCTCACCAACGCCCAGGGCAACCTCGCCTTTAGCGTGCACCCCAAGCGCGTGGGCAAGAACGCCGGGCGCGACGCCGTGGGCTGGGTCCTGCTCATCGCGCTGGCCCTCTTCCTGGTGAGTCCGCTTGCGGCCTTCTCGGTCGTGGCGTTCGTGGTCAAGTACCCCATCACCATGACCCCCACGCTCGCCAACATCGACCGCGCTCTCGTCTTTGGCATGGACGAGTATTGGCTCAACTCCATCGTCATCGCCATCGCAGTGTCGGTACTGGGAGCCGCGGTGAGCTGGCTTGCGGCCTACGTATCGGCCCGCGCGCAGGGCAGGTTCGGGCGCGCCCTGCACCTCGTCTGCATCACCACGATGGCCATCCCCGGCATCGTCCTGGGCCTCGCCTACATGATGTTCTTCAAGGGCACGCCCCTTTACGGCACCATCGGCATCCTCATCATGGTGAATCTCGTGCACTTCTTCGCGAGCCCCTACCTCATGGCCTACAACGCCCTCAACAAGCTCAACGCGAGCCTCGAGGCCGTGGGCCAGACGCTGGGCATCCCGCGTCGTCGCATGATCCTCGACGTCTTCATCCCGCAGACCTCGGGCACCATCGTCGAGATGGCCTCGTACTTCTTCGTGAACTGCATGGTCACGATCAGCGCCGTGGCGTTCCTGGCGAACGTCTCGCACATGCCGCTGGCCCTGCTCATCTCGGACTTCGACACGCAGATGCTCGTCGAGTGCGCGGCCCTCGTCTCCATGGTGATCTTCGTGACCAACGTCGTCGCCAAGGTGGTCTTCGCCGCCATCAAGCGCGCGCTCGCAAAGTAGCTCTACTCTTCATCCGCTCATCAAAAATACGCACCCATCGGCCTTCTAGCACGTTATTTGGACGAGCGAACGGCCACGGCACGCCTATACTCATAAGGCACGATGCTGACATGCCGCCGGCCCTCGGGCTGGCGGCTTTTTAATGAAGAAAGGCCCCGCATGAGTTCCCGCGCCTCCCGCCTTGTACGCGCCCCGCACGCCATCGCAGGCGATGCCACGCGATTCGCCACCGCCCGCGCTGCACACCACACGCATGCCGTCGTCCGTCGCGCCACGCAACCCGCCGGCATATGCGCACCTCGCCACACGCGCGGCACGCGGCCCGCCGCACGCCTCGCACTCGCCGCGCTCGACGCGCTATTCCTCGCCGCCACGGCCACCTGCCTGTGGGGCGCCCTCGTGCGCCCGGCCCTCGCCTACGTCGACCCCTCGGTCATGACCTATACCATCCAGGCACTCGCCGGCGTGGCCGTGGCCCTCTCGGCGGTCCTGGGCGTCGTGTGGCGCCGCGCCCGCCGCTGGCTGCTGCGCGCCATGCACGTCGACGAGAATGCCGGCAAGGCCGTCGAGCCCACCGTCCACGCCCTCGACGCTGCCGAGA
>NZ_CEVYAT010000190.1:0-2422 GCF_982402205.1 Parolsenella sp.
CCTACGTGCCGCCCATGACGCAGCCCGGCGTCTTTGGCGCCACGGGCAACACGCCCGGCGACGTGGGCCTCACGGCCGTGCCGCGCGTCACGAGCGGTAAGCTTCCCGCCTACGTGCTCAAGCCCACGAGCTACGACGACGTTCAGATGGTCGTGCGTCGCGTGCGCACCAACCAGCCGGTGGTGCTGTCGTTCAAGAACCTCAAGATCGACGTCGCCAAGCGCATTCTCGACTTCAGCTTTGGCCTTGCCTGCGGCATTGACGGCGCCGTCGAGGAGCTGGGAGACCGTGTGTTCGTCGTGCTGCCCAAGGGCGTCGAGCTCGCAGATTCCGACACCCGCAAGCTGCGCGCCGACGGCCTCATTGACTAGCCAGCTGCAATTCGCAATGTTCTATTTGACGTGGCGGCCCCGTGGCCGCCACGCTGTGTAAGGGGGACACCATGACTGACATCGAGAAGTACCTCGCGCAGTTCACCGTGGGCGTCATCGGCGCGGGTTCCATGGGTGGCGCCATCGCCCGCGGCCTCGTCCAGAGCGGCGCGCTTCCGGGCGAGCGCGTGCTTGCCTGCGACCACAACGCCTACAAACTCGAGGCACTCGCCAACGACTGCGGCATCCAGACCTTTGCCGATGCCGATGCGCTGCTCGCGGCCAACCCCGATGCCGTGGTGCTTGCGGTGAAGCCGCAGGTGCTGAGCGGCGTGCTGTCGTCGTGCGCCGATGCGCTCAAGGGCCGCCTCGTGGTCTCGATCGCCGCGGGCGTCACCATCGCCACCCTCGAGGAGGCGCTGCCGGACTCGCGCGTCGTGCGCGTCATGCCCAACCTGCCGGTCTCGGTGCGCTCCGGTGCCTCTGCCATCTGTGGCGGCTCCTCTGCGACGTCGGTCGATGTGGCGCTCGTGCAGCAGATCTTCTCCGCGCTGGGCTCCGCCAAAGTCATGCGCGAGGACCAGCTCGACGCCGAGGGCGCCGTGGTGGGCTGCGCGCCTGCCTACTTCGCCCTCATGGTCGACGCCCTCACGCGCGCCGGCATCCGCAGCGGCCTGCGCGCCGCCGATGCCCGCGAGCTGGTCAACGCCACGATGCTCGGCGTCGCCGCCTCGCTTGCCCGCAGCGGCGAGCACCCGCGCGCCTACATGGAGGCCGTGACCTCCCCGGGCGGCACTACCGCCGCGGCCCTCTACGAGCTCGAGCCGGCGCTCACGCAGGCTTGCTACGACGCCGTCGACGCCGCCCTTGCCCGCACCGCCGAGCTTGCGAAAGGCTAGGTAATGAGTCTCTATCCCGTACTTCGTGCCATCTCCGCCCTCGTGAACTTCTACGAGTGGCTCGTCATCATCTGGTGCTTCATGAGCTGGTTCCCGCTTCGCGAGGGGAGCCTCGTCTATGACATTGCCGTGGTGATCGACCGCATCGTGAGCCCGTACATGAACCTGTTCCGCCGCTTCATTCCGCCCATGGGCGGGCTGGACTTCTCGCCGGTCATCGCGCTGTTCGTGCTGTCGATTGGCGAGCGCCTGCTGTACTACGTGGTGCTGGGCGTGCTGTAACGGTTTGTGGTTCGCGCCTGGCTTTGGCGTTGCTCGCCCATCGGTTTTGCACGTTTGGGAGGCGTTGGATGTGCCAGACCAATGGCGCGTTTGAGCAGTGCCGCGAGAGCTGCCGCCAATACCGCTGCGCACTTCTCGGCCACGTTGCATCGTTTGAGCCCGGCCGCCTGCCGCGGGTTTTCTCCACCCCATGTGTTGGATGTGGGGGAGGGGTTCCCGGCGGGCAGTCGCGCTATACTTGACTACATGCGTATCGCGTTACCCGGGGCGCTTGCCCCAGAACTGAAAGGGACCCAGAATGGCAATCACACCCTCTGAAATCGACCAGCTCACCTTCTCTCCCTCCAAGCACGGCTATGACACCGACGAGGTCGACAACTTCCTCGAGCGTCTGTCCGGCGAAGTTGACGCGATGCTGCAGAAGATCGCCGACCTCAAGAACCGCCTGAACGCCTCCGAGCAGCAGCTTGCCGCCGCCCAGGCCCAGGTTGCCCAGCTCCAGAACCAGCCCTCTGCCGCCGCCCCTGTGGCTGAGGCCCCGGTTGCCACGTCCGCGTCCGAGAGCCAGATCTCTAAGGTTCTCATCGTGGCCCAGCAGTCTGCCGACAAGATCGTGGCCGATGCTCGCGACAACGCCGAGAAGATTCGTAATGACGCCGACCAGAAGGCCCGCGAGGTCATCCGCCAGGCCCTTGCCGAGAAGCAGAGCGAGCTCGACGAGATGGACCGTCTCAAGGCCTCCCGCGAGGAGTTCCGCGACCAGTACAAGGCACTGCTCCAGCACTTCATGGACGATGCCGACAACGCCTTCTCCCAGCAGCTCTCGGTGAGCCTGCCCACTGGCTCCGTCGCCGCCGCCGCCGTTGTCGC
>NZ_CEVYAT010000191.1:0-2421 GCF_982402205.1 Parolsenella sp.
GTTGTATGACCGTCGACAAAACCCGAACGCAGGGGAGACATATGAGCACCGCTGACTTTCCGACCATGACTACCGCCGAGATTCGCTCGACGTTCCTCAAGTTCTTCGAGGACCGAGGCCTCAAGCTGTACCCCAGCTCCTCGCTCGTTCCCGAGGACCCGTCGCTGCTTCTCGCCAACGCTGGCATGAACCAGTTCAAGGAGTACTACCAGGGCAAGAAGACGATGAAGGAGATCGGCGCCTGCTCCTGCCAGAAGTGCGTGCGCACCAATGACATCGACTGCATCGGCGAGGACGGCCGTCACCTGTCGTTCTTCGAGATGCTTGGCGACTTCTCCTTTGGCGGCGTCTCCAAGCAGCAGGCCTGCACCTGGGCCTTCGAGCTGATCACTGAGAAGTTCCAGCTGCCGCTCGACCGCCTCTACTTCACCGTCTTCACCGACGACGACGAGACCCACGACATCTGGCGCTCGCTGGGCGTCGCCGAGGACCACATCTCCCGCCTGGGCGAGGACGACAACTTCTGGGCCGCCGGCCCCACCGGCCCCTGCGGTCCCTGCTCCGAGATCTACTACGACCAGGGCGAGGAGGTCGGCTGCGGCAAGCCTGACTGCAAGCCCGGCTGCGACTGCGACCGCTTCCTCGAGTTCTGGAACCTCGTCTTCACCCAGTTCGACCGCCAGGAGGACGGTTCGATGCCCGAGCTGCCCCACCGCAACCTCGACACGGGCATGGGCCTCGAGCGCATGGCCGGCATCATGCAGCACAAGAGCTCCAACTATGACGGTGACCTCATGCAGAGCCTCATCGCCCTGGGCGAGAAGGTCTCTGGCAAGACCTACGTCGCCGACGAGTACTCCGGCGCCTCCCGATCGCTGCGTATCATCGCCGACCACGCTCGCGCGGTTGACTTCATGATCTCCGACGGCATCCTGCCGGGCAACGAGGGCCGCGAGTACGTGCTGCGCCGCCTGCTGCGCCGCGCCGTCTTCCACGGCCGCCTGCTGGGTATCGAGGGCGCCTTCCTCACCACGTTCATCGACGAGGTCAACCGCCTGATGGGCGAGGCCTACCCCGACCTGCTCAAGAACGTCGCGCTGGTCAAGGGCATCGTCAGCGCCGAGGAGGAGCGCTTCTCCAACACGCTCGACACGGGCCGCACCTACCTCGATGAGGCTCTCGAGGGTCTCGAGGCCGGCGCCACGCTGCCGGGCGAGGTCGCCTTCAAGCTGCACGACACTTACGGCTTCCCCATCGACCTGACCGTCGAGATCGCCGTCGGCGCCGGCCACGACGTCGACATGGAGGGCTTCGACGCCGCCATGGCCGAGCAGAAGAGCCGCGCCCGCGCCGCCGCCAACCGCGACGCCTGGGGCGACTTCAACAACGTCTGGACCGCGCTGTCCGACCAGCTGGCCCCCACGCAGTTCGACGGCTACGACAGCAACGAGCTCGAGGGCGCCAAGGTCGTCGCCATCGTCGCGGGTGGCGCCTCCGTCGAGTCTGCCGAGGCCGGCTCCGAGGTCGAGGTCGTGCTTGACCGCACCCCGTTCTACGCCGAGATGGGCGGCCAGGTGGGCGACACCGGCACCCTCGCGGGCGACTCCGCCAAGCTCGAGGTCAACGACACCAAGGGCCACAGCGGCCTGTACGCGCACGTCGCCAAGGTCGCCGAGGGCACGCTCCACGTGGGCGACACCGTGTGCGCCACGATCGACGCGCACCGCCGCGAGCTCATCCGCCGCAACCACACCGCCACGCACCTGCTCGACGCCGCGCTCAAGACGGTCCTGGGCGAGCACGTCAACCAGGCCGGCTCGCTCGTCGACGACGACCGTCTGCGCTTTGACTTCACGCACTTCGAGGCCCTCACGGCCGAGCAGCTCCACGAGGTGGAGGACCTCGTGAACGTCGAGATCTTCTCGGCCAAGCCCATCGTGACGCGCGTCTGCGGCATCGAGGAGGCTAAGGCCGCCGGTGCCGTGGCCCTCTTTGGCGAGAAGTACGGCGACGTGGTGCGCATGGTCTCCTGCGGCACCGAGGACGTGCCCTTCAGCCGCGAGCTGTGCGGCGGCACCCACGCCCGCAACACCTCCGAGCTGGGCCTCTTCAAGATCGTCTCCGAGTCTTCCACGGGCTCCAACGTCCGCCGCATCGAGGCCGTGACGAGCCTGGGCGCCCTTGCCTGGCTCGACGAGCGCAACGAGGCCCTCGACGCCGTGGCCGCCGAGCTCAAGTGCCGCCCCGAGGACGCCGCCGGCCGCATTGCCGACGTCAAGGCAGCTGCCCGCGAGACCGAGGCCAAGCTCAAGCAGGCCCTGCTGGGTGGCTCGTCCGACAAGATCCAGGCCGCCATGGGTGCCGCCATCGACTGCGGCTCCTACAAGGCCGTCATCGCCCGCATGGACGGCCTCGAGGCCG
>NZ_CEVYAT010000192.1:0-2390 GCF_982402205.1 Parolsenella sp.
ATGGAGGAGGGCGCCGCCGCGGCCGGCCTCGCCTAGCCGCCCGCGTCTTTTTCCGAGGTTGGCACGCTGCGCGAGCGCCTCGCCGCCTCACCCTTCCTCATGGCGCCCATGGCAAGCGTCACCGACGCGGCCTACCGCATGGTGATGCGCGCGGGTGGCGCCGCGCTCGCCTACACCGAGATGGTGAGCGTCACGGGCATCCACTACGCAAGCGACAAGACCTGGTCGCTCGTCGAGCCCAATGCTGGCGAGCCCGACCTTGCCGTGCAGCTCTTTGGCGCCGATCCCGAGCACTTTCGCGAGGCGGCCGCCCAACTGGGCGAGCACGTGGGGAGCAAGCTCGCCCTCGTCGACGTCAACATGGCCTGCCCCGTGCCCAAGGTCACCAAGGGCGGGGCGGGGTCTGCCCTGCTCGATGACCCCGCGCTCGCGGCGCGCATCGTCGAGGCCCTGCGCGAGGAGCTCGACGTTCCCGTCACGGTCAAGATTCGCTTGGGCCGCAGGCCCGACGCGCTCGTGGGAGCCGACTTCGCCCGCGCCATGGAGGCTGCGGGCGCCGCCGCCATCGCGGTACACGGACGCGTGGCCTCCCAGATGTATCGCGGCCAGTCGAGCGCGGAGGGCGTGGCCGAGGTGGTTCGCGCGCTGAGCGTGCCGGTCATCGCCTCGGGAGACGCCCTCGACGCCGAGCGCGCGGCCGCGCTGCTGGACCGCACGGGCGCCGCTGCCTGCTTCATCGCCCGCGGCTCCTACGGCGACCCGTGGGTGTTCGAGAACGCCCGCCGCCTTCGCGAGGGCAAGGTCCCCGTCGAGATGACGCCCGCCATGCGCCTTGCCGCGTTTCGCCTGCACGTGAGGCTGCTCGGCGCCACGGGTGCCCACATCGCCCGCGCGCGCAGCCTCGCGGGCTGGTACCTGCGCGGGGTTCCCGAGGCCGCCGCCTGGCGCGAGCGGGCCATGCACTGCGTGGGGCTCGAAGACTACCTGGCGCTCGCAGACGAGCTCGAGGCAACACTGTGAGCGAAGGCGTCGAGGCTCTCTACCTGCACGTTCCCTTTTGCGTGAGGCGCTGCCGCTACTGCGACTTCGCCACGGCGGCCACGCACCACGACGACGCCCGTATGCTTGCCTACGAGCGCTCGCTCGAGCGGCTCGTGGGGCAGGCGCGTGAAATCGGGCTCCTTGGCCGTCCTGGGAGCGCCTACGTTGGCGGCGGCACGCCCACGATGCTGGGCGCAGGGGGGCTGCCCTCGCTCGTCTCGGCCATCTGCGCCGCGGGCCCCGTGGACGAGCTCTCCTTCGAGGCAAACCCCGAGTCGCTCTCCGACGAGCTGCTCGCCCGCGCGCGCGAGGCGGGCGCCACGCGCGTCTCCGCTGGCGTACAGAGCTTCGATGATCGCGAGCTGCGTGGCCTGGGCCGCGTGCATGACGCCCTCCTCGCGCGAGATCGCGTTGCCGCTGCCGTGGACTCGGGGCTCGACGTGTCGCTCGACCTCATGTGCGGCATTCCCTTCCAGACACCCGAAAGCTGGCGCTCCTCGCTTGTTCAGGCCGTTGAGCTGGGCGTGGGCCACGTGAGCTGCTATCCCCTCATGATCGAGCCGGGCACCCCGCTCGAGCGCATGTGCGAGTCCGGCCAGCTGCCCTGGCCCTCGGACGACACCGAGGCGGACGACATGGAGGCCGCGCTCGAGGTGCTGGGACAGGCGGGCTTCTCGCGCTACGAGGTCGCAAGCTATGCCAGGCCTGGCAAACGGTGTGCCCACAACGTTCGCTACTGGACGGGCGTCGAGTACCTGGGCCTTGGCGCGGCAGCCGCGAGCATGCTCAGTCGCGCTTCCTACCTGCGCCTTCGCGAGGCGGTGCCCGCGCTCGCTGCGCCAATCGACGACGCCGTGCGCTTTAGGCTCACGATCTGTTCCACGACAGACGAGCTTGTCTGCGCCACCTCGCTCGCGTCCCTCTCGTTTGAGGTCGAGCAGCTGAGTGAGCGCGAGGCCGTGGCCGAGGATCTCATGCTCGCCGCGCGCATGACCGACGGGCTGCCCACGCCCCTCATCGAGCATGCCCGCACAACCCTGGGCTCCGCGCGTGTCGACGACGCCCTTGCCAACCTCGTGCGGCGCGGCCTGCTCGAGCGGAGGAGCGCGGGTTCGCTTGTGCCCACGCACGACGGCTGGCTTTTGGGAAACGAACTCTACGGGGCCCTCTGGGACCTCGCGAGCGACCCCTCGTAGGGCTAGGCCGGCCGATTGCCGCCGCCATGAGCACCGCCGCGGGGACGTTCAGGCCGCGGTGGTACTCTTAACAAATGCTGAACCAACCCCAACCGCCTGGAGCCGCACCGTGTTTTCCTGGATCACCGACGTCTTCATGGCCATCATGCGCCC
>NZ_CEVYAT010000193.1:0-2382 GCF_982402205.1 Parolsenella sp.
GGCTCGATATCGTAGACCTCCGTGCCGGTGAGGCCAAGCTCCTGCGCGCTCTGTCCATCAATAAACTCGAGCGGCAGGATTCCCATCTGCACGAGGTTGGAGCGGTGGATGCGCTCGAAGCTCTGGGCGATGACGGCGCGCACCCCCAGCAGCAGCGGGCCCTTGGCGGCCCAGTCGCGGCTCGAGCCCGAGCCGTACATGCGGCCGGCGACGATGACGAGCGGCGTGCCCGCGGCCTCGTAGGACTCGGCGGCGTCGAAAACGCTCTTAACCTCGCCGCACGTCTGATCGAGCGTCACGGGGCCGGTCGTGCCGGCGAGCCTGTTGTCGAGCTTGACGTTGGCGAAGGTGCCACGCGCCATGCACTCGTGGTTGCCGCGGCGCGAGCCGTAGGTGTTGAAGTCGGCATCGGCCACGCCGCGCTCGCGCAGGTAGCGGGCGCAGGGCGAGCCGGCCGCGATCGCACCGGCCGGCGAGATGTGGTCGGTGGTCACGAAGTCGCCAAACAGGCACAGGGCGCGGGCGCCGCTGACGCCAACGTGGCCCTGCCTGCGCGCGATCTCGAAGTAGGGCGGACGGCGCACGTAGGTGGAGCCCTCGTCCCAGGCGAAGGTGGCCGACTTCCCCGCCTCGATTTCGTTCCAGGAGCGCTCCCCCTCGAGCAGGTTTGCAGACCCCTGCGCGTAGACCTCGGGGTCGAGCACCTGGGCTAAGACCTCAGAAATCTCTGCCGTGGTGGGCATGATGTCTGCGAGCATGACCGGACTGCCGTCGGCACGCGTGCCCACGGGCTCGCGAGAGAGGTCGACGTCCATCGTGCCCACGAGCGAGTAGGCGACGACGAGGGCTGGCTGGGCGAGGAAGTTCTGCGCAACGTCGGGCGATATGCGGCCGTCGAAGTTGCGGTTGCCCGAGAGCACGCTCGTGAGTTCCATGTCGGCGGCGAGGGGCTTGAGGCACGGCAGAATTTCGCCGGAGTTTCCGATGCAGCTCATGCAGCCAAAGCCGCAGGTGAAGAAGCCCACGGCGCGCAGGTCGTCGAGAAGGCCGGCGCGCTTGAGGATGAGGGCGGCGGCATGGGAGCCGGGGGCGAGGATGCGCTTGACCCAGGGCTTGGCCGTAAGGCCCGCCTCGCGGGCGTGGCGTGCGGCGAGGCCGGCCGCGACCATCATGGCGGGGTCGGTGGCCGTGGTGCAGCTCGTGATGGCGGCGATGGCGAGGACGCCGTGGTGAAGCTTATGGGTGGAGCCGTCGGCGCAGGCGACGTTCCAGGAATCGCTCATGTCGCCGTGGCCGTGCTCGGCGGAAACGCCCTCAAAGCGCTCCTTGAGGCCGGCGGGCGTCACGCGGTTGTGCGGGCGCGAGGGGCCGGCGAGCGACAGCTCGACCTGGGAGAGGTCGAGCTCGACCACGCGTGCGTAGCGACGGCCCTCGGAGGCGCCGAAGACGCCCTGGGCCATGGCGTAGGCTTCGACGAGGGCGACCTGCGCAGCGTCGCGGCCGGTGAGAAGCAGGTAGTCGAGCACGTTGTCATCGACCGGGAAGAGCGTCGAGGTGGCGCCGTACTCGGGCGTCATGTTGGAGACGCAGGCGCGCTGAGTCACGCTCAAGGTCGATACGCCCTCGCCAAAGGCCTCGACGAGGCAGCCCACGACGCCCTCGGCACGCAGACGCTGGGCAACCGTGAGCGCAAGGTCCATGGCCGAGACGCCGCTGGCGAGCCTGCCCGTGAGGTGCAGGCCCACGACCTCGGGAACGCGCATCGAGATGGGCTGGCCCAGGGCCGCGGCCTCGGCCTCGATGCCGCCCACGCCCCAGCCAAGCACGCCGATGCCATTGGCCGTGGGGGTGTGCGAGTCGGTGCCCACAACGGTGTCGAAGCAGCAGAGGCTGCCCTCGCCCTCCCACAGGGCGTCGGTGGTGACGACCTGGCAGAAGCGCTCGATGTTGAGCTGGTGGCAGATGCCGCGTCCCGGAGGCACGATTTGCACGTTGTCGAAGGAGCGGCTCGCCCACTTGAGGAAGGCGAAACGCTCGCGGTTGCGCGAGGCCTCGATGGCGAGGTTCTGCCCGGCCGCATCGTCCCCGTCGGCCACGTCGGCACAGACGGAGTGGTCGATGACGAGCGTGCAGGGAATGCGCGGGTTCACGACGCACGGGTCTCCCCCACGCTCGACCATGGCGTCGCGCATGGCGGCGAAGTCCACGAAGACGGGCACACCCGTGAAGTCCTGGAAGAGCACGCGGGCGGGCATGAACTCGATCTCGTCGCCGGCGGCGCCGGCCTCGCTCGCGGAGACGATGCGCTCGGCAGCGCGCAGGGCGTCCTCGTCGGTCTCGGCGCGGCGGATCACGTTCTCGAGCAGGACCACGAGGCAGGCC
>NZ_CEVYAT010000194.1:0-2328 GCF_982402205.1 Parolsenella sp.
CCGCCACATCGAGCTCGCGGCCTGATCGGGCCGCGGCGACGGCGGCGGCGAAGTCCTCACCAAAGTTACTTTGACTCTTGCTCATGGTTCGTCTCCCTGAGGCTCTCGATGGGCTTCATGAAGTTCTCGTACCCCGCATCTTCCGAGACGAGCCTGATGCCTCGGTTGAACAGGACGTTGAAGATGACGAGCGCGAGCGCACCGATGACGAGCGTCGCGATGGTCATGACGAGGTCGTAGGGCACGATGTCGAAGAAGGGACCCGCAACGGTGCAGCCCAGCACCACGATGCCCACGACCACGACGAGAAGCGCGCTGCGCAGGGCGTTGAGCGGCAGCGTGATGCGCACGATGAGGGCAAAGCCCACGAGGCTCGTGAGCACGACGCACACCGTCGAGATCTGCTCGCGGTTGAGGCCAAAGCGCTCGAGCAGGCCGCTCGCGAGGCCCACGGCCACGATGACCGCGATGGAGCCGGGCACCGAACGCGCAAGGACGTTGCCCAAGAAGCTGCCGCGCACGCGCTCGTGGTTGGGCTCGAGCGCCAGCACGAACGACGGGATGCCGATGATGGCGGCCGAGATGAGCGACATCTGCACCGGCTGGAACGGATAGGGCGGGATGAACGCGCACAGGATCGCGAGAACCGCCGAGAAGAGCGTCTTGACCAGGAAGAGCGAAGCAGAGCGCTGCAGGTTGTTGATGGAGCGGCGGCCCTCCGCCACGACAGACGGCATGTGGGCGAAGTCGTTGTCGACGAGCACCACCTCAGCGACGTTGCGCGCGGCGTCGGAACCTGAGGCCATGGCCACCGAGCAGTCGGCCTCGCGCAGGGCGAGGACGTCGTTCACGCCGTCGCCCGTCATCGCGACGGTGTGGCCGGCGGCGCGCAGGGCCTGCACGAGCTCGCGCTTCTGCTGCGGCGTGACGCGGCCGAACACGCGATAGGTGACCGCGGCAAGCTTAAGCTGCTCGGGCGTGGTGAGCGTCGAGGCGTCGACCCACCGGTCGGCGTCGGGGACGCCTGCCTCGGCGGCGATGCTCGAGACCGTGCGTGGGTCGTCGCCCGAGATGACGTTGAGCTGGACGCCCTGCTCGACGAAGTAGCGGATCGTGTCGGGCGCATTCGAGCGGATGTGGTCGGAGAGTGTGAGGATGCCAAGGGCCCTGGGCTCGCCGATGATGGCGCCCTCGTCGTCGAATCCGTCGCACTCGGCGATGGCCAGGCAGCGCTCGTGCTCGTTGGCGTTCGCGAGGGCCTGCGAGATGGGCTCGGGCACGCCAGCAGCAAAGACGAACTGGGCGGCACCCATCACGAGGGCGCGGCCGCCGGGCATGACGCAGCCCGAGTACTTGCGGGCGCTCGAGAAGCCGATGGCGCGGGCCGCCTCGGGGGCGGCGATGCCAACCTCGGAGGCGTGGCGGATGATGGCCGTAGCCGTCTCGTTGGCATCGTGGGCGCTCGCGCGCACCACGCTCGCCGCGGCAAGCTCGACGTCGGACGAGGTGGCACCATCCACGCCCACGGCACGCTCGAAGTCCATGGAGCCCGAGGTGATGGTGCCCGTCTTGTCGAGGCACAGCACGTCCACGCGGGCGAGTGCCTCGATGCAGTAGAACTGTTGCACGAGCACGTGATCATTCGCGAGGCGCGCGGCCGAGATGGCGAGCACCGTGGAGGTAAGCAGCACGAGGCCCTGGGGAATCATGCCCACGAGCGCCGCGACTGTCGTGAGAATCGACTGGTTGACCGTAGAGCCGTCGTTGAGGGTGCGTAGGAAGAGCGCAAGGCCAATGGGCGCAAGCAGCCACGTGGCCGCACGGATAATCATGTTGAGCGTGGCCATGATCTCGGACTTGACCTTCTTGACGTACTTGGCCTCGGCGTTAATCCGCGAGGCGTACGAGTCGGCGCCCACGCGCGTGACGCGCGCCAGCACGAGACCCGAGTCAAGGAAGCTGCCGCTCATGAGCTCGGAGCCGGCAAGCTTGGTGACGGGCTTGCTCTCGCCGGTGAGGAGGCTCTCGTTGAGGCCCGCCTCGCCCCAGATGACCTCGGCATCGGCCGGCACCTGGTCGCCGCGGCGCAGCACCAGGACTTCGTCGAGCACGACGTCGTCGTGCGCGACGTAGGCGTCGGCGCCGCCGCGGCGCACGCAGACGGGACGCTCCGCCAGAATCGAAAGCTTGTCGATGGTGCGCTTCGAGCGGACCTCCTGGTAGACGCCGATGAAGAGGTTCGCGAAGATCACGACGAGGTATGAGAGGTTTCGCCAGGAGCCCGTGAACGCGACAAGGCCGGCCAGCACCGCATTGACGCCGTTGAAC
>NZ_CEVYAT010000195.1:0-2301 GCF_982402205.1 Parolsenella sp.
GGGGGCGGAACAAGGATGCCGTCGGCGTTGCGGGTGCACTGCTCGGGCTTGAACTTGTAAGCGCCGTGGCTGGTGCCGATGGCGATGGCAAGAGAGTCGCAGCCGGTCTTGGAGACGAACTCCTCGACCTCCTCGGGATGGGTGTAGGACGCCTCGTGCGCCGCGACCTTGACCTCGTCCTCGATGCCGGCGAGGGTGCCGAGCTCGGCTTCGACGACCACGCCGTGGTCATGCGCGTACTCAACGACCTTCTTGGTGATCTCAATGTTCTCGGCAAAGGGCTTGGAGGAGGCGTCGATCATAACGGAGGTGAAGCCGCCGTCGATGCAGCTCTTGCAGGTCTCAAAGTCCGGGCCGTGATCGAGGTGCAGCACGATGGGGATGTCGGGGCAGCACTCCACGGCGGCCTCGACGAGCTTGACGAGGTAGGTATGGTTCGCGTAGGCGCGGGCGCCCTTGGAAACCTGAAGAATAACGGGAGCGTGCTCCTCCTGGCAGGCCTCGGTGATGCCCTGCACGATCTCCATGTTGTTGACGTTGAACGCGCCGATGGCGTAGCCGCCGTCATACGCCTTCTTGAACATTTCGGTAGAGGTAACGAGTGGCATGATATCGTCTCCTTTTGTAAAGTTATTTCAAATGATTGGTACGTTTGGTACTACCTGTATTGTAGCACAGAAAACGGAAAATACAAGAGAAAAGTGAAAAATATTTCCTTAAAAAAGAGAGACAAAGTGTGTGCTTTGTCTCTCTTTCTCTCATCAGATGTTGGCCTTGATCGTTGCGGCGATCTGATCGGCGGTCAGACCGTACTCGCGCAGCACGTCGGCTGCCTTGCCGGACTGGCCGAACTGGTCGTTCACACCGATCTTATGGAATTTGCAGTTGACCTTGCCCATAAGCACGTCCGCCACCGCGTCGCCCAAGCCGCCGATGACACTGTGCTCCTCAACGGTGATGACCTTGCCGCACTTCTCCGCCCACGCAGTCACGCATTCGGCGTCGATGGGCTTGATGGTGTGGACGTTGATGACGGCGGCGTCGATGCCGTCCTTGGCGAGCTCGTCGGCGGCCAGGAGGGATTCATTGACCATCAGGCCCGTCGCGAAGATCGCGACATCCTTGCCTTCGCGCAGGACATTGGCCTTGCCGAGAACAAAGGGCTTGACCATGTCGCCCTCAAAAACAGGCGTGGCGAGGCGGGCGAGGCGCATATACACGGGGCCGTCGAAATCGGCGATCGCCATGGTCGCGGCCTTGGCCTCGTTCGCGTCGGCGGGGCAGAGGACCGTCATGCCCGGAATGACGCGCATGAGCGCAAGGTCCTCGATGCACTGATGGCTGCCGCCGTCCTCGCCGACGCTCACGCCGGCGTGGGTGGCGCAGATCTTGACGTTGAAGTGCGGATAGGCAACGGAGTTGCGGATCTGCTCGTAGGCCCGGCCGGCCGCGAACATCGCGAAGGTGGAGCAGAAGGGAACGAGACCCATCGTGCTCATGCCGGCGGCGGCGTCGACCATGTTGGCCTCGGCAATGCCGAAGTTGTAGAATTTCTCGGGGTGCGCCTTGGCGACCTTGCAGGTCTGGGTCGCGTTGGCAAGGTCGGCGTCGAGCACGACGACCTTATCGTTCTTTTCCACCAGCTCGATCAGCGCTTCGCCGTAAGCCTGGCGGGTCGCAATTTTATCAGCCATGTTCGTTAACCCTCCAATTCCTTCAAAGCCTGATCGCGCTGCTCGGCGTTGGGCGCCTTGCCATGCCAGCCGACTTGATTTTCCATGAACGAAACACCCTTGCCCTTGACCGTGTGGGCGAGGATCGCCTTGGGCTTGCCGGGCATCGTCGGCTTCGAGAGCGCGGCCTCCACCGCGTCGAGATCGTTGCCGTCCGGCAGCTCCACAAGGTCAAAGCCGAAGGCGCGCAGCTTTGCGCCGAGGTCGCCGAGGCTCATGACCTGATCGTTTGAGCCGTCGATCTGCAGACCGTTGTTGTCGATGATGACGGTGAGGTTGTCCAGCTTATAGTGGGCGGCGGCCATGTAAGCCTCCCAGATCTGCCCCTCCTGGCTTTCGCCGTCGCCGACGAGGGCAAAGACCTTCGTATCCTTGCCGAGGTGCTTGGCGCCGAGCGCCATGCCGACGGCGATGGACACGCCCTGACCGAGCGAACCGGTGGAGGCGTCCACGCCCGGGACCTTTTTGGCGTCGGGGTGGCCCTGCAGGATGGAGTGGAGCTGACGGAAGTTCGCGTATTCGTCGCGGGAGATGAAGCCCTTGGCGGCAAGCACCGCATAATAGCACG
>NZ_CEVYAT010000196.1:0-2264 GCF_982402205.1 Parolsenella sp.
GGCAAGGCTGCGAAGCGGGGGCATGGTGGGTCGTGGCGAGCGCAGCGGGTCTGCGAAGCGGGGGCAAGCAAGACATCTACCGAGCGATTGCCGAATGAGATGGTCGTTCGACCAATTAGGGGAGTTTTGCTCCGGTAAATGGCTTGCTACTTGCCAGAAACGGACGCATCGATTGATTCTGAGGCCTCGGCAGCCACCGGGTCGGTGCAGTCGGCGGCGCCCACAGCGGCATCACGCGCGCCCTCGTTCGCAGTGGCGCGCTCGCGCACATCATCCGCAGCGACGGGGTCGGTATCATCGCCAGCCGCCTCGCCCTCGCCCTCGCCCAGGGCGCGCTCGCGGCCGTCCTCGCGCTCCTCGTCCCAAGCGCGCAGCGTGGTGTACACCTCGTGCGCCACCTCGGCGGGAATCCCCGGCACGGCAGCGATCTGCTCCTCGGTGGCCTCACGCAAGCGCTTCATGCTCCCAAACGCGCGGCGCAGCGCTCGCTTGCGCTTCTCGCCCACACCCGGGACCTCGTCGAGGATCGACACGGTCATGGCCTTGCCGCGCAACTCGCGGTGGAAGGTTATGGCAAAGCGGTGGGCCTCGTCTCGCACGCGCTTCACCAGGTAGAGCGACGCCGAGCCGCTGGGCAGCACCACGGGCATGTCGTCCCAGGGCACAAAGAGCTCCTCGTCCGACTTGGCAAGGCCCGCCATGGGGATGTCGAGCCCCAATTCGCCCAGCTGCTCCATGGCAGCCGTGAGCTGCGGCTTTCCGCCGTCGAGGATGAGCAGGTCGGGCTTGGCGCCAAAGCGCTCGTCGGCCATGCGCTCGGGCGCGTAGCGGCGGGCGAGCACCTCGCTCATCGAGACGAAGTCATTGGCCTCGTCGAGCTCGGCGCGAATCTTGAAGCGGCGGTACTGGCCCTTGTCGGGCTTGCCGGCCGTGAACACCACCATCGAGGCCACCGTGTGCTTGCCGTGGATGGTCGAGATGTCGAAGCACTCAATGCGCATGGGTGGCGCGTCGAGGGCCAGGGCGCTCTCGAGCTGGAGCAGGGCCTCGTTGGTGCGCTTGTCCTCGTAGCCCGTGCGCAGCTCGTATCGCGCGAGGTAGTGGTGGGCGTTGTTGGTGGCCATCTCGGCGAGGTGGGCCTTCTGGCCGCGCTGCGGCACGCGGATGGAGACGTTGCGGCCGCGCCGCGCCGTGAGCCAGCCGGCAAGGGTGTCAGCGTCTGTAAGGGCAACGGGCACGCAGACCTCGAGGGGCAGGTCGCTCGTCTGGTCGTAGTAGCGCTTGACAAAGCCGCTCGCGAGCTCCTCGGGGCCCACGTCGAGGCCCTTGTCGAGCACAAACTCGCAGGTACGGCTCACGCGGCCCTCGCGCACCACGAAGACGCAGGCGCCGGCGATGGTCTCCTCGCGCCAAAAGCCCACGACGTCGACGTCCTGCGCGCTCGACAGCACCACGCGCTGCTTGTCGTCGAGGCCGTCGATGACCTGCAGGCGGCGCTTGACGCGGGCGGCGCGCTCGAAGTCGAGGTTCGCGGCGGCCTCGGCCATCTCGTCTTTGAGCTGGGCCACGAACTGGCCCCGGTGACCTGCGAGGAAGTGCTCGACCTGGGCCACGTTGGCGGCGTACTCCTCGGGCGATATGCAGCCCGCGCACACGCCGGGGCCGCGGCCCACGTGGTAGTCGAAGCAGGGGCGGCCGCTCTCGGCCTGGGCCAGCGCCACGACGTCGCGCTGCTCGGGGTGGGCCTCGATCTGGCGGCGCACGCGCTTCCACTCGGCGCAGGTCGCGAGGCACATGGGCACGATCTTGCGCACCACGTCGATGGTGGCGCGCGCGGCGCGGGCGTCGGTGTAGGGGCCAAAGTAGCGGGTGCCGGGGCGGTGGCGCTCGCGGGTGTACTTGAGGGCCGGGTAGACGTCGTCCTTGGTGATGGCGATGTAGGGGTAGCTCTTGTCGTCCTTGAGGTCGACGTTGAACGGCGGGCGGTACTGGTGGATGAGGTTGATCTCGAGGACGAGGGCCTCGTGCTCGGAGCCCACGACGACGTAGTCGAAGCTCGCGGTGGCGGCCATGAGGCGCGGCACCATGGGGCGCTCGTCGGTGAGCTGCACGTACTGGCGCATGCGGCTGCGCAGGTTCTTGGCCTTGCCCACGTAGAGCACGTTGCCGGCGGCGTCCTTCCACAGGTAGCAGCCCGGGTCGGTGGGGACGAGGGCAACCTGCTCGGCAATCGAGGGCGCGGGGCCGGCGGCAGGGGTGGCCAG
>NZ_CEVYAT010000197.1:0-2239 GCF_982402205.1 Parolsenella sp.
GCCTGGGCGTAAGCCTCGCTATGCTGCCGTTCGCTATTTTCCTTGTTTCGGCATTCATCGGTTTTTCCATGGGCACCAGCTGGGGCACCATTGCTCTTATTCTACCTATCGTTGTTGGCGTGTTCGACCCCGCTGACCCGCTGTTCTTGGTTGCTGTTGGCGCAACTCTCGGCGGTGCGGTGTATGGCGACCATATCTCGCCGATTTCCGATACGACGATTCTTTCGTCCGCCGGTGCCGAGTGCAATCACATGGCGCACGTGTCAACGCAGATTCCGTATGCGTCCATCGTGTTCGTGTCGGGCGCTATTGGTTATGTTCTTGCGGGCATCATGGGCAGTCCCTGGATTCCGCTGGCACTCACCATTGTGTTGGCATGCGGCGGCTTCGTGATAATTGCCAAAGTCATGAACAAGAAAGACGCTGCGGCGTAAGGGTTCGATACAGAAAAGGCCGGGTTCGCCCGGCCTTTTTAATATGAGCAGGACATTGTCAATAGGCAATGAAGGGCCAAGGGCGATTTCTTTCGCCCTTGGCCCAATCTATCTCCTCCGCAATCCCCGTTGACAGCGCGTGTCGGATCGACGCCCGTCTGGCAGTTTAATATTCGCCCATCGCGCAGAATGCGCCGGTGCATCTCGTTGCTACGGCCGGCCCCTCCGTCTCGTCTGTCTTGCGACGTGCGTGGCGGCATCGCCGCCGCACGAAAAAAGTCCGCGGATGGGGGCCGACGCCCGTCGAGCCCGGGGATTCCGGGAAAGACCCGGGTATGTGCGCGGCGCGCCCGCTAGGCGCCTTCCGCCATTCGGCCCACGGCCCAGCACCAGCAGGCCAGCTCTCGCGCCACCGCCACGTTGGCCACGCTGCTCTGCTTGCCGGCCTCGTCGAGGGCGCGTCGCCTGTCGACGAGCCTCCTCACGCCCGCGTTGGCGTGCCTGCGCGTCGCCTCGTCGACTATTTGCCCCTTGGCCAGGTCCTTCGGCGACCTCGACGCGCCCCTGTAGTGCCATGCGGCCTCGACCAGCAGCTTCCTCAGGTGCTTGTTGCCGGCCTTGGTTATCCCGCCGCGGAATTGCGACTCGCCGCTGGAGTGCTCGGAGGGCACCAGGCCCACCCACGCCGCGAAGCCCGACGCCGTGGCGAACCTCGCGAAGCCGTCGGCCTCGCAGGCGACCGAGGCCGCGGTGACGGCGTCGATGCCCTTCAGGCATTTGAGCGCGTCGCACGTAGGCTTCCACCTGGGCTGCTGGGCCAGCAGCTTGACTTTCGCCTCGAGCGCGGCCTTGGCCGCGTCGGCCTCGCGCACGCGCTCGCAGTAGTGGTCCAGCGTCGCCATGGCGGCGGCGTCTTCGAGGTCGATCCGGCCCACCCACGCCCAGAAATCCCTGGTCCAGCGGCTGCGCCTCTGGCCGGCGGCGTTCTTCTCGTCATAGACGAGCCCGTGCCTGAGCAGGAACTTCGACAGCCTCTGCTTGGCGCGCACGGCGTCGTCGCGCGCGTCGGCCAGGGCCCGCGTCAGATCCCGCGCGCCCTCGCACTCGGGATCGGGCACGTGCACCTCGGTGACCACTCCCAGCGCCAGCTGCACGGCGAGGAACTGCGCGTCGCGCCTGTCGGTCTTGCGGCCCCGGTCGGCGGCGGGCTTGTGCATCTTGGACACGGCGCCGACGACGCAGTCGATGCCCATGGAGCCGAGCTCGCGGCAGAGGTGGAAGCCCGTCACGCCCGACTCGTAGACGCATTTGGCGGGCTGGGGCAGCGAGGCGACCCACGAGGCGATCTCGCCGGGCTCGTAGCCGAACGATTTCCTGGCCGTCTCGCCCGTCTCCGGGACGAATGCGCAGGCCTTAACCGACCTGGCGTGGACGTCGAGCCCTACGAAAGTGGTAGCATTGATCATCGGAAGCCCCTTCCATGAATGCGGCGTGGCCGCTGGCGGTTTGGACACCTCTATTGTCGGCCTAATCCGCGAATATGCATGCAGGAGGGGCTTCCAACTTTTTCTGTCCTGCTCATATCGTCTTGCTTCCCGGGACGGAAAAGAAGGCCCGCAGGGCGCGATTGTTCTTGGGCGTTGCGGCCGGCCGGCTTGCTCTCGCCCGCCTTTCCTGGAACCTGTTAAACGCTACGAGCATTTAACAGGTTTATGTTTCTTGTTGGGTGGTTTTTCGGGATACGTGAGTTGCGCTGTATCATATGAGCGTATTCATTCTGGCGTTATTGCGCCCATCTCATTACC
>NZ_CEVYAT010000198.1:0-2120 GCF_982402205.1 Parolsenella sp.
ACCTACGTCACGCCCTCGCGCGTGACGTAGGTGAGGTCCGGGTTGGCGACGTGACCCGCCACGGCATCGGCGGCGCCGGCGACGACGCGCACGTCTCCCAGCAGGCGCTCCATGAGGCCGCGGGCGCGAACGTCGACCGTGAGCAGGTCGACGAGGCGCTCGCCGGCCTGTGCCGCGTGGGCCGGGGCCTGCTCGGCAAGCGATAGCACCGTAAGGGCGCCGGCGGCGTTCTTGGTTGCGGCAGCCGCGTCCATGAGCGACACGACGTCCTCGGAGGTGGCGACGACGGGCGCCGCGAGCACGTCACCGAGGAGGCGCTCGACGACCTCATCGAGCTCGGCCGGGGCGCTCACGACGTCTGCGAGGCGGTAGCGAACGAGGCTGGCAAGGCTGCCGTTGGCAAGCACCCTGCCCTCGAGGGAGCCCGTGGCGGCGCCCAGCTGGGCGTCGACGTCGCGCAGCGCGCGTAGCGTGGCACGGGCCTGGGCAAGAACGCTTCGGGCCTCGTCGAGCTCGTGGCGCGCCTGCCTGGCCGCCGCGCGGGCCTCGTCGTGGGCGGCCGCGCGCTCGGGCACGGCGGAGCGGGCCTGCTCGGCGGCCTCGCGGGCGCAGGCAAGCTGGCCCTCGAGCTCCTCGGCGCGCGCACGTCGGGACGCCAGCGCGGCGTTGGCGGTCTCGACCTGCTCGTCAATCTGGGCGAGGCGGCTCGCGAACATCTGGTCCTGGACCTCGGCGTTGCCGATCTCCTCGTTGAGCTTCGCCTGCTCGAGCGTGGTGTGGTCGAGCTCGCGCTGGCAGGAGCGCTGCTCGTCGGTGAGGCGGGCCTGGGCGGCTCCAGCCTCGCGGCGCTCGGCGGTGGCCGCCTTGGCGGCGGGATCGAGCTCGCGCACCTGGCGCGTGAGGCTCTCGACCGCGGCGCGCGTCTCGACGAGGCGCTCGGAGACTTCGTCAGCCTCCTTGCGGGCCTCGGTGCGCTGGCGCTCGACCTGCGAGAGCGTGAGGCGCGTCTCGGAGAGGCGGTCGACCATGTTGCGGCCCTTCTCCTCGAGCAGGCGCATGTCGCTCTCGAGGCGGCCGAGGATGTCGGCGCAGCGGCGGCGCTGTTCGCCGAGGTCGCCCACGAACAGGCCCTTCTGCTCGAGCATGCTCTGGAGCTTCTCGAGCTCGCGGATCTTCTCATCGACGCGGTACTGCGCGAGCTCGACGGCAGCGGCGGCCTCCTTGGCCTGGGCCTGGAGGTCTGCCCACTGGCGCTGCAGGCGGCGCACGTCGTCAACGGCGAGCTGGCAGGTGAGCTCGGAGAGGCGTGTGTCGAGCTCGTTGAAGCGCTTGGCGCGATCGACCTGACGCTCGAGGGGGCGCAGCTGGCGGTTGATCTCGCGCGCGACGTCGCGGGCGCGCACGAGGTTCTTGTCCATGTCCTGGAGCTTGCGCAGCGAGCGCTCCTTGCGGCGGCGGTGCTTGGAGATCCCGGCCGCCTCCTCGATGAGGGCGCGGCGCTCCTCGGGGCGGCTCGAGAGGATCGAGTCGAGCTTGCCCTGCGAGATTATCGAGTGGGTGTCCTTGCCCAGGCCCGAGTCGTGCAGGATGTCCTGGATGTCCATGAGGCGGGCGGGGGCACCGTTGATGAGGTACTCGGACTCGCCCGAGCGATACATGCGCCTCGTGATGCCAACCTCGGTGAAGTCGACCGGCAGCGTGTGGTCGGTGTTGTCGAGCACGAGAGTGACCTCGGCCACGCCCACGGGCTTTCTGGCCGACGAGCCCGAGAACACGACGTCCTCCATGGCCTGGCCGCGCAGCATCTTGGCGCTCTGCTCGCCGAGCACCCACAGGATGGCATCGCTCACGTTCGACTTGCCGGAGCCGTTGGGGCCCACCACGACGGTGAGGCCCGGGTCGAAAACCATGTGGGTGCGGTCGGCGAAGGACTTGAAGCCCTTCAGCGTGAGGGACTTCAGGAACAATTGACGCCCTCCTCGGCAAGGCGCTTGATGGCGTCGGCGGCCGCCGCGCTCTCGGCGAGCTTCTTGGACGAGCCCTGGCCGCGACCCATGCGCCTGCCCTCAACGAGCACGGCGGAGGTGAAGGTGGGGCTATGGGCCGGGCCCTCCTCGCCC
>NZ_CEVYAT010000199.1:0-2118 GCF_982402205.1 Parolsenella sp.
GGCGCCAAGAAGAGCCTGGGCGGTGGTTGTCCATGGGTCTCCCTCAATTGTTGGCCTAATATGCGTATATCGTACCTGAACGGCCGCGGGGCATAGCCCGGCCGCGGCCGGGGTAGGCTGATTGCCGGCAACGATTAACCACGTGGGAAGGAACGAAGATGGCCATGAACGAGAACGTCGCCAAGGTGCTCGAGAACCAGATCAACAAGGAGCTCTACTCCGCCTACCTCTACCTCACCTTTGCCGACTACTACGAGGACCGCGGCCTCAAGGGCTTTGCCAACTGGTACATGGTCCAGGTCCAGGAGGAGACCGACCACGCCAAGGCGCTTCGCCGCTACCTGCTCGACAACGACTACAAGCCCACGATGGAGGCCATCGACAAGCCCGACAAGACCTTTGAGAACGACCTCGAGCCGCTCGAGGCGGGCCTTGCCCACGAGGAGTACGTTACGAGCCTCATCCACCACTGCTACGAGGTTGCGCAGGAGGCCCACGACATCCGCGCAATGCAGATGCTCGACTGGTTCGTGAAGGAGCAGGGCGAGGAAGAGGCCAACGCCCGCGACATGATCAGCAACATGAAGCTGTTTGGCACCGATCCCAAGGGCCTCTACGACCTCGACCGCGAGTACGCCACCCGCGCCTACGTTGCGCAGACCACGCTGCCGATGTAGCGGGGGACTCGCCCGCCGCGGCAACCCTTGACGAGACGAGCGCCCACGCACCACGGGCCGGCTCCGGCAAGGCGCCGCGAGCAGATTGCGAGCAATATGCGCGGCGGCCGGCTGAGTCGCAGCGCCAACCCGAGGCGCGGGCCTGCCACCACGGCGGGCCCGCGCCTCTGTCATACTGGCAGGCATGGCTAACCAGACTGACACAACCATTCGCCCGGCAACGCCCCCGCGCGTCGTCGGGCGTTTTGCCCCCACGCCCTCGGGCCGCATGCACCTGGGCAACGTCGCCTCGTGCCTTGTGGCCTGGCTGTCTGCCCGCGCGGCGGGCGGGCGCATGGTGCTGCGCATCGAGGACCTCGACCCGCGCGCCCAGAGCCGCGAGCGGGCAAACCTCATCATGGACGACCTGCGCTGGATGGGGCTCGACTGGGACGAGGGCCCCGTGTACCAAAGCGAGCGCGGCGAGCTCTATGAGGCCGCGATCGAGCGGTTGGGCGGCAGTGGCATCCTGGCTGGCACGAGCGGCTTGGGCCTCACCTACCCCTGCTTCTGCACGAGAAGCGAGCTGCACGCCGCAAGCGCGCCGCACGCGAGCGACGGCACGTACGTCTACGCCGGGACGTGCCGCGGGCTGAGCACCGCCAAGGTGACGAGCCGCGCCGAGAGGCGTGCGCCCGCCACGAGGCTGCGCGTGCCCGAGGCCGGCGCGCCCGAGAGTGTCATCGAGTTTTGCGACCTTGCCTTTGGCGAGGTGCGCGAGGACCTTGCTCGCGAGTGCGGTGACTTTCTCGTGAGGCGCAGCGACGGCGTGGTTGCCTACCAGCTGGCCGTTGTGGTCGACGATGCCGAGATGGGCGTGACGCAGGTGGTCCGCGGACGCGACCTTCTGGGCTCCTGCGCGAGGCAGATGTACCTGCAGGACCTTCTTGGCTACGAGAACCCCAGCTATGGTCACGTGCCGCTCCTGGTGACGCCCGATGGCAGGAGGCTCTCCAAGCGCGAGCATGACCTCGACCTGGGAGCGCTGCGCGATCGCCACGCGGGACCGGAGGCCCTGCTGGGCGCCATCGCCAGCAGCCTGGGCCTGGCCGAGAGGGGCGAGGCCGTGAGTGCCGACGCGCTGGTGGGGCGTTTCTCGTGGGAGACCATCGCCGCCCACCGTAGCGACATCGTGGTCGACGAGGGGTTCCTGGAGTAGGGACTGGCGTTGGTGGAGCGGGCCGCAGACCTCGGCCGCGGGGTCGGCGTCGTTTTCGGCCACGCGCAGTACGACTTTGTCGAGAAGCCCGCGTGCTTCTCGGCCGCGCATGGCGCAGCGCCCTATTGGCCCATCGCACTTCTCGGCCACGGGCAGCGATTTGCAAGGCCTCGGGGGGGGTTGGTGCCCACCTTGTGCGCGCCTCATGAGATTCGCGAGTTTGCCACTTTGCGTTTGCGGCGG
>NZ_CEVYAT010000200.1:0-2047 GCF_982402205.1 Parolsenella sp.
GAAATGGCCAGAATGGTACAACCGCCGCATCATCGATGGCGCTCCCGCCGGGAGATGGGTGTGCAAGCGGGACCTGTACGACTGGTGGCTCGGTCAAATCGAGGCGAAGGCGACCGACCACCACCGGTACTGGTGCCTCAACGCGCTCGCGGCGTATGCCGACAAGTGCGGCGTGCCCTACGATGAGCTTGAGCGCGACGCACTGGCGCTCGTGCCCCACATGGAATCGCTCACGGTGCGCGAGGATAACCATTTCACCGAGGAAGACGCTCTGGCGGCCATCTCGTCCTACGGGGACGGTATAATCCACAAGCTGCACCGAGACCGAATCGAGCGCAGGACGCAAATCGAGATTCCGGCGAACAAACGAAATGGCAGGAAGCAGAAAGTTCATCTGATGGGCGCGAGGGCCATTCAACAGATTAATGATGAAGTCAACGGCACGAATTGGCGTGACGGCAACGGCAGGAAGCCGAAGTGCGACGAGATACGAGCCTTCGCCTCCGAGCACCGGGAGATGAGCAACAGGCAGATTGCGCTAGAACTCGGCGTTAGCAGGAACACCGTGAACAAGTGGCTGAGGGGTGTGACGTTCAAGAGCGGCAGCCCGGGCATCTGGGAGGTCGATGGGATGCTGTATATGAACGTCCCGAGCGAGTGGCTTGAGTTTGACGAGACCGATAACGACCGATAAAACAGCAGGTAAAACCGTTATAATAGACCGAGAGATTTACCGATAGGAGGTTACCGGCATGGCGGAGGTCACGAAGCGGCAGCTCGCCGAGCAGATAGGCTGTACAAAGCAGACCATCACCAAGGCCATGCAGGGCCTCGACCTCGGCGGGCACGTGGTCAGGCGCGGCCAGACGGACTACTTCGACGAGTACGCCGCCTCGGCAATCGCAGACGTGCTCGCCCCGAGGTTCGCCAAGCCGACAGACCTCGGGAGCAAGGACGTCCTGCTGGAACTCCTCGACCACTACAAGGCAGCGCTTGCCGACAGCGAGGCGATGCGCAGGGCCGAGGCCGAACGGCACGCCGAGGAGCTTGAGCGCTATCGCGACATGCTTTCCGGTCTTGAGGATGAGCTTGACGACCGCGCCGCGATGCTCGCGGACGAGCGCGTGCTTAACTCGGAGCTGGGGGCGAAGCTCGCCTCTGCTCGCGAGGCCCTTTCCGAAATCAAGGCCGCCCCGTTCTGGAAGCGCCACGCCATCGCCGCCCGCGCGCTCTTGCCGTCTCCGGGGGAGTCCGATTGATGACCTACCGACTCGACGTGTTCAGGGACGCCGCGCTCTCGGAGCGCGTGGAGCGCCTGAGCCTGTCAGCGCCGTCCGACGAGCGGGCTTTGGAGCGGGCCGAGGCGGTGCGCTGGAGGTGCGAGTGCGCGGGGCAGAGCGGGGCGATCGTCCTGACGCGCGAGAACGGGGCCGTGGTGGCCCGCATGGGAAGCAGGAGGATGACGGGATATGGGGATTAGGCCGGTGCCGTGGAGCTTCACCATCGAGTTCGACGAGGGCAAGGCGGAGTCCGCCTGGTACGACGTCGAGGAGCTGTACGACTGCACGGACAGGAACGTCTCCCGCTACGGGTGCGTCCGCGCCGCCCGAGGGACGTGGATGGCGGCGGAGGGCGACGAGGTTGAGTCCCAGTGTCTCTCGCTGTCCCTCCTGTCGAGGGCGGATTGGTTCATGCGCACCGTCGGGTCCATCACCGCGTTCGAGGACGACACGGACGAAATCGACTACCTCGACGTGCTGCGCCGCCACGCCCCGCACCGCCTCCCGACCGGGCGGTGAGCATGTCCAGATGGGTCGTGACCGCGCTGGTCGAGGACGGGAGCTGGGTGCCCGTGGAGGTCGAGGCGGAGTCGATGGCCGAGGCCGTCGATTGCGCCCTCTCGCTCGATTGGGTCGAGAACGTGGTCGAGTGCCAGAGGATAGAATGAGGCCGAGGCCCGTGGCCCCCGAGCAAGCGTAGCCCGGCAGGCGCAGCGACCCGCCCCTGCGGGTAAGGGAGGCCCGGACACCAACGGCGCAATCGGAGC
>NZ_CEVYAT010000201.1:0-1954 GCF_982402205.1 Parolsenella sp.
GGAGCCGCACCGTGTTTTCCTGGATCACCGACGTCTTCATGGCCATCATGCGCCCCTGCTATTCGCTCACGGGCAACTGGTGGCTCACCATCCTGCTGTTCACCGTCATCGCCAAGCTCGTGCTCATGCCGCTGTCGCTGTGGTGCCAGTGGAACTCCATCGTCATGGTTCGCATGATGCCCGCCCTCAACCGCGTCAAGGTCAAGTACTTCGGTGACCAGGAGCGCATCGGCGAGCGCCAGAGCGAGCTCAACCGCGAGTACCACTACCACCCGCTGCTGTCGCTCGTCCCGCTGGCGGTGCAGGTCGTGATCCTGTTCGGCCTGGTCGACGTCATCCACGCCATCGCCGACTCGGGCGCCGCGGGCACCGAGTTCCTGGGCCTGGTGCCGGCCGAGGACGGCGGCGCCTCCTGGGCGATGCCCGTCGCCGCGGCCCTCTCCGCCGTGGTCATGGGCTGCGCCTCCAACGTCATCAACCCGCTGCAGCGCGAGCAGTCCCGTGCCGAGAAGAACTCCACGAACGGCCTGTCCATCGCGCTGTCGCTGTTCCTGGGCGTCTACGTCTCGTGCGGCATGGCGTTCTACTGGGTGTGCTCCAACCTGCTGTCCGTCGCGGTCCAGGCCCTGTGTAACCTGATCGTCAGCCCGGCCAAGTACGTCGACTACGAGGACCTCGCGGCCTCCAAGGCCGAGCTCGACGAGCTCAACAGCCTCAGCGCCAGGAAGGGCCCCTGGTGGCGCCCCGACCCGCTCGCCCGCCGCGAGCGCGCCGACGTCCGCCGCTTCTTCTCGGTCGTGGGCAAGCACCTCGTGGTCTACTCCGAGCGCTCCGGCTTCTGGAAGTACTTCCGCGGCATGGTGGGGTGGCTGCTCGAGAACTCCGACGCCGTGGTGCACTACGTCACCGGCGACCCCGATGACCAGGTCTTCGCCTTCGCCCAGGACCACCCGCGCGTCGTGCCCTACTACGTGGGCGACAAACGCCTCATCACCCTCATGATGAAGATGGACGCCGACGTCGTGGTCATGACCCTCGACGACCTCGACAACTTCTACGTCAAGCGCTCCTACGTGAGCCCCTCGACGCGCTACGTCTACGCCTTCCACCACCCCACGAGCCTGCACCTCGTGAGCCACGAGGAGGCCTTCGACCACTACGACGCGATGCTTTGCGTGGGCCCCCACCAGGTGCGCGAGGCCCGCGCCCGCGAGGCCCAGGCCGGGCTCGCCCCCAGGGAGCTCTGTGCCTGCGGCTACGACCTGCTCGACCGGGAGAGGGCCGACTACCTCGCCCGCGCCCACGCCTCCGCAGGCCGCCCCTGCGTGCTCATCGCCCCGTCCTGGCAGCCCGACAACATCCTCGACCTGTGCGCCGACGAGGTCATCCGCCCGCTGCTGGGCCGGGGCTGGAGGGTCGTGGTGCGCCCGCACCCCGAGTACACCAAGCGCTACCGCGCCCGCTGGGAGTCGCTGCAGGCCCGCTACGCCGACGTGCCGGCCGAGGACCTGTGGTTCGAGCAGGACTTCTCGAGCTCCGACTCGATCCTCGACGCCGACGTGCTCGTGACCGACTGGTCGAGCGTGTTCTGCGAGCTCGCGCTCGTGGCCTTCAAGCCCTGCGTGTTCGTCGACACCCCCATGAAGGAGACGAACCCCAACTGGCGCGACCTGGGCATCGAGCCCACCGACATCTCCCTGCGCAACCGCGTGGGCCGCTCGCTGGCGGTGTCTGAGCTCGACCAGCTGGGAGACGTCGTGGCCGGGATGGTCGCCAACCCCGGGGAGTGGCGCGAGAGGCTCGAGGCCGTGCGCGACGAGATGCAGTACTTCCCGGGCCAGGGCGCCGAGAGGGCCGGCCGCTACGTGCTGGGCCTCGTGCTCGAGGCCCAGGCCGCCCGCGAGGGCGACGAGGCCGGCGTCGAGGCCGCCCGCGCCGGGCGCGCCGAGCTGCT
>NZ_CEVYAT010000202.1:0-1954 GCF_982402205.1 Parolsenella sp.
ACATCAAGCTCTACCTCGACAAACTCGACGGAACGCCGCAGGACGAGCGCGCCCAGCTGCGCGCCGCGGTCCTGCGCCGCCTCCACGTGGCGCCCGACGAGGTCACGGGCGTCGAGCTGCGCCGCCGCTCCATCGACGCGCGCAAGAAGAGCGCCGTGCACCTCATCTGCACCGCGCGCGTGTCGCTGCGCGGGGGCCAGGCGGCCGAGGAGCGCCTGCTCGCCCGTCTCGCGCGCCGTCGCGACGACCGCGGGGTGCGCCAGGTCGTGGCCTCGACGCCTCGCCTTCCCTCGCCCATCCGGGGCAGCTACGACATCCGCCCCGTCGTGGTAGGCGCGGGCTGCGCGGGCCTGTTCTGCGCGCTCGCGCTCGCAAACGCCGGCCTCGAGCCGCTGCTGGTCGAGCGCGGCGACGACGCCGCGCGCCGCGAGCAAGCCGTGGCCCGCTTCAGCGAGACGGGCGAGCTCGACGTCGAGAGCAACATCCAGTTTGGCGCGGGCGGCGCCGGCACCTTCTCTGACGGCAAGCTCACCACGGGCACCAAGAGCCCGCTGCACCACCTCGTCCTCGACACGTTCATCGAGGCGGGAGCGGCCGAGAGCATCGCCTGGGACGCCAAGCCCCACATCGGGTCCGACGTGCTCCCCGGCGTGGTCGAACAAATCTGCGCGCGCATCCGCGAGCTGGGCGGCGAGGTCGCCACCCGCACGAGGCTCGTGGGAATCGACTGGGAGGGTGGCACGGCAACGCCGCGCGTGGCCGGCGTGAGGCTCGCCACCACGAGCGAGGGCGGCATCGTGAGCGAGCGCCACGTGCCCACGAGCAGTCTCGTGCTCGCCTGCGGCCACTCGGCCCGCGACGTGTTCTCGCTGCTGCGCGACGCCGGCGTGACCCTCGAGCGCAAGACGTTCGCGATGGGCGTGCGCATCGAGCACCTGCAGGCAGACATCGACCGCGCCCAGTACGGCCCGGCCGCGGGGCACCCCAGCCTGGGCGCCGCCCCCTACAAGCTCGTGAGCCACCTACCCAGCGGCCGCAGCGCCTACTCGTTCTGCATGTGCCCCGGCGGCTACGTCGTGGCCGCGGCAAGCGAGCAGGGCGGCGTGGTCACGAACGGCATGAGCCTCGCGGCACGCGCGGGCACCAACGCCAACTCGGGCCTGCTCGCGAACGTGCTTCCCACGGACCTTGCGGGAGACGACGTCCTCGCGGGCGTTGAGCTGCAGCGCCAGTGCGAGCGCGCGGCCTTCGAGCTGGGCGGGGGCGGCTTCGTGGCGCCCGCGCAGCTCGTGGGAGACTTCCTGGCGAACCAGCCGTCGAGCGCGGCGGGGCGCGTGGCGCCCACCTACCCGCGCGGCGTGGCCTGGGGTGCCCTCGACGCGTGCCTGCCCGCCTACATCAGCGATACCCTGCGCGCCGCCATCCCCGACATGGTCCACCACCTGCGCGGATTCGACGACGCCGAGGCCGTGCTCACCGGCATCGAGAGCCGCTCGAGCTCGCCGGTGCGCGTCACGCGCGGGGCAGGCCTCCAGAGCGTAAGCCACGCGGGCCTCTACCCGGCCGGCGAGGGCGCGGGCTACGCGGGTGGCATCATGAGCGCCGCGACCGACGGCCTGCGCGTGGCCCAGGCGCTCATCGACAGCATCGAGAACTAAGGCGAGAGGGACGAGAGGCGCGAGAAGGGCGCCGAGAGCGCTCGCTACGCCTCGTTCTTCTCGGCGGCGTTTTCGCTGGCAGATGGCGCGGTGGCGGCACCCTCGCCCTTCTCGGTATCGCTAAGGGAGGCAGGCAGTAGCGCAAGGATGCGCGAGCCAAGCGACTCGGCCTCGTCCGTCTCGGTGCCATCCTCGCCCGCATCGGCCGGGGCGCCGTCTTCATCTGAGCCGGACTCGCTGCCGGGCAGCAAGTCGCGCACGAGCGCGCCCACCGTCTTGAGCATGAAGCGGCGGGT
>NZ_CEVYAT010000203.1:0-1943 GCF_982402205.1 Parolsenella sp.
CAGCAAAGCGCTCCACGCTCGTCTCCTCCACCACCGTGCCGCCGCGAAAGACCGCCACGCGGTCGGCCACGCGCAGGGCCAGCTCGATGTCGTGCGTAATGAGCAGCACGCCGCCGCCCGCGCTGGCAAACGATCGCAGGTCGTCGAGGGCGTGGACCGCCAGCTCGAGGTCCAGGCCCGGCGTGGGCTCGTCGGCGATGATGAGCCGAGGGTTCTCCATGAGCGCGCACATCAGCAGCACTCGGCGCGCCATGCCGCCCGACAGCTCGTGCAGGTACATCCGCTCGACCTCGGGCGCAAGCCCATAGGCCGAGAAGAGCTCGCGCTGGCGGCTCATGCGACGGCGCGCGTCCTCGCGACGCTGCGCCCGGGTGGCCCCGCACGGCACGCCGCGGACCTGCTGCCCCACGCGCATGAGCGGATCGAGGCTGCCCACGCCCTGGGGCACGAGTGAGACGCCCCGCCCCTGCAGCGCGGCCAGCCTCCCCGCGTCCATGCGCTCGCCGTCGAACCAGATACGGCCCGTCACCTCGGAGTTTCTCTCGTAGCGGCCCACCAGGGCGTCGGCCAGGACGCTCTTGCCCGAGCCGCTCGCGCCCACCACAGCAAGCACCTCGCCCGCATGGACCGAGAGTGACAGCCCGTGCAGCACCTCGGTGCGCACGCGAGGCGCCGCAAAGTAGGGGGCGCTGGCGTCGTAGAGATCAAACGCCACGGTGAGGTCCTCGACCGACAGCAGGTGGTGGCCGCCCGCGTGATGCGAATGCGCCGCGTGGGTGTGATGGTGGTGGTACTCGCCGTCGGCGTGGTCGCCGCTGCGCCCATGGTTGCAGACGGGCGCGATACGCTCGCCGTCGGCGTGGTCGCACCCGGCGTCACCGTTCTTCTTGGCAGCAGCAGACCCAAGCACCTCAGCATCATCTACCTGCATGTTATTCATCAGCCTCACCACCTACTCCTGCACCGTGCGGGCGCTCGTGAGCGCACGCACGAGCGAGCCCAGGCCCGCAAACGCGAGCACCACGGCAAGCAGCGCCGCGCCCGGCAGCACCGCGAGCCACCAGTAGCCGGCCGAGAGGTACTGCATCGACTCGGACAAAATCACGCCAATCGCCGGCAGCTCGGGCGGCAGGCCAAAGCCCAAAAACGTGATGGACGCCTCGTGCAGGATCGCGTGCGGAAACGCCACCACCGTGCCCACGAGCAGCTGCGGCACCAGGGTCGGCAGCACGTGGCCCCAAGCGATGCGCCAGGCGCTGGCGCCAGACGCGCGCGCCGCCGCAAGCCAGGGCTGCTCGCGCAGTTGCATCACCTCGGCGCGCAGTACGCGCGCAAGGCTCGGCCAGTGCGTGAGCGCCACGCCCACGGCCACGCCCGTGACGCCGCGACCCAGCGCATAGCTGATGGGCAGTAGCAATATGAGGTGCGGCACGCCCATCACCAGGTCGATGAGCCACGAGACGGCCGCATCGGCCGCGCGTCCGCCCAACGCCGCCACGAGGGCCAGGGCGCACGCCACCACGCTCGAGCACGCGGCGGCAACGAGCCCCACCAAGACCGAGGTCGACAGGCCCGCGAGGGTGCGCGCAAACATGTCTCGGCCCATCCAGTCGCAGCCAAAGGGGTGCGCCGGGCTGGGCGCGAGGTTGCGCGCAGCAAAGTCAGTCTGGCTGGCAACATCCCAGAGGGCGCGGCCCGCCACCACGACGAGCGCCAGGGCCACTGCAAGGGCGATGATGCCAAGGAGCGCGCGGCGGCGATTGCCCGCGCCGCGGACGGCGGGCACGTGGAAGGTCGTGAGGCCTGCGGATTCGCTAGGCATGGCGGCTTGCCCTCCCCTCTCGGATGCGCGGGTCGATGACGCCGTACAGAACGTCTGCCAGCAGGTTTCCGCCAAAGACCACCACAGCCGAGACGAGCGCGATGGCCACGAGCAGCGGCGC
>NZ_CEVYAT010000204.1:0-1940 GCF_982402205.1 Parolsenella sp.
GCGTTCTGCTCGGCCATGGCGGGCGCGGGGGCGGGCGTGGCGTTCTTCTCGGCCACGTTCTTCTCGGCCGTGGTGGTTTTGCCGGCAATGACGGTGCCCAGGCGCTCGTTGGTCTGGCGGGCGGCACTGGCCAGGCGGGCGGCGAGGTCGCGGATGCGGGCGTCGCAACGGTAGGCGGCCGGTCCGGCGAAGAAGCGCGCGGTGCACTCCATGACGTCGTCAACGATCACGAGGTCGTTCTCGCGCAGGGTCGAGCCCGTGGCCGTGATGTCGACGATGCGGTCGGTCATGCCCACGATGGGCCCCAGCTCGATGTTTCCGTGCAGGGCCAGGATGTCGACCTGCTGGCCAATGCGGTCGTAGTAGGCCTGGGTGATGCGCGGGTACTTGGTGGCCACGCGCATGGTGCCGCGCCAGGCATAGGCGCGCTCAGCCTCGCCCTTGCGCGAGGCGGGCTCGGCCACGATGAAGCGGCAGGCGCCGTAGCCCAGATCTGCTATCTGGAGCAGGTCGAGGTCGGCCTCGATGAGCGAGTCGGAGCCACAGATGCCGCAATCGGCACCGCCGTGGGCCACGAAGGCCGGGGCATCGCTCGCGCGCACGATGACGTACTCGACGTCACCGGCGGAGATGATGAGCTTGCGGCCGTAGTCGCGCAGGTCGCCGACGGGCAGGCCCGCGGCCTCGAGCGTTGCGAGCGTGGGCGCAAACAGCGACCCCTTTGGCACCGCGATTCGCAGGGGGCGGTTGCCCAGATGCGCCCCAGGCATGGGTACCTCGGCGCCGCCGCGGGCGCCCAGAACCTCCTGCAGGCGCTCAAGGGACAGGGCAAAGCCGCAGGCAGCGGTGTTGGGCATGCCAAGGTTGGCGAGCACCGCGTCGTAGCGGCCGCCCGAGGCAAGGCTCGCGGCCACGCCGTTCACATAGGCCTTGAAGATGATGCCCGTGTAGTAGTCGAAGCTGTTGATGATGCTGAAGTCAAAGGAGAGCTCGGGGGCGGCAGACGTGCCCGCGAGGCCCGCGACGAGGCCGCGCAGCTCGGCGGTGCCGCGGCGGTCGACCGGCACGCAGGCACTCTCGAGCAGCTCGTCCACGCGATCGATGACGCTCGCATCGCCGTGGAGTCGCGGCAGCTCGTGGAGGGCGTCGGCGATGGGCGCGGGCAGGTTGGCGGCGTCGACGTCCTCGTCGAGCGCCACGAGGTTCGAGGCGTGCACCTGGGCGAGGACTTCCTCGCGCAGGGCCTCGTCGGCGACGTCGGCCTCGAGCAGGGCCAAAAGCGGGCGCACCGAGCCGGCGACGATGCGCACGTTTGGGATATCGAGAGCAGAGAGCGTGTCGGCCAGGAGCGAGACGACCTCGACCTCGCCGCTCACCTCTCCCCCACCGATGAGCTCGACGCCCAGCTGCGCGAACTGGCGGGGCTGACCGCGCAGGGCGCCCTGCTCGCGCACGACCGGTGCCTCGTAGCGCAGACGGGCCGGGAGTTGGGACGCGCCCAGGCGCTGGGCCGTGAGACGGGCGATGGGCAGGGTGAGGTCGGGGCGCAGCATAAGCAGGCGGTTGTCGGAGTCGAACAGCTGGAAGGGCGACCCCTTAATGCGCCCGGCGCGCTCGAGCACGCTGCGCTCCTCGAGCAGCGGCGTCTCGACCGGGACGTAGCCGTGCGTATCGAAGACGGCACGCACGCGGTCGCGGATCTGCTCGCGGGCGCGCGCCTCGGCGGGCAGGATGTCGCGAAAGCCCCTCGGCGTTCCAATGGCCACAGGTTCCTCCTCGGTATATGGGGTGGGCACCAAGCTAGCACGCGCCCGTTTCTCGTTGGTTTCGCTTCTGATGGCAGCGGTGCCACCATGGCGTTGCGCTGCTCGCACGGCTGCGGCATGCGAGCCATCCTTAACGTGCTTGACACTTTAGCACAGTAAAGTGCTTCTCGCGCC
>NZ_CEVYAT010000205.1:0-1920 GCF_982402205.1 Parolsenella sp.
AACGGCACGGGAGGGTCGGACGAGAACATCGTGGGCGAGTTCGACGCCAACGGCCACCCCAACTCCATCTCGCACGTGCGCGGCACCATCTCGATGGCGCGCGCCCAGGCCTACAATTCCGCGAGCTCGCAGTTCTTCATCATGCAGGCCGACACGCCCAGCCTCGACGGCCAGTACGCCGCGTTTGGCCACGTGACCGAGGGCATCGAGGTCGTCGACGCCATGTGCGAGGCCGCCAGGCCCACCGACAACAACGGCACCATCGCCACGGCCGACCAGCCCCGGATGACCTCCGTCACCATCGACGACTAGCGCCTACGGCCGTTTGCGGCTGCAAGAACGCCGTTCGCCGCCAGCTGACATAACGCATCACTCCACTTGGGTAAAGCAACCCTTAATTGTTTTCAGCGCAGTCGCGCCGAGCAAAGGGGGAGACATGAAGCCAACTCAGGTGGACAGGCTCATCAGCCGCGACAGTTCCGACCCTTCGGCCGAGGAGGTGCTCGCAGACCTGTCGCCGGCACGTCTCGTCGAGGCGGCGCTCGCGGCGGGCGAGGGGCGCCTCGCGGCCAACGGCTCGCTCGTAGTCGACACGGGCGCGCGCACGGGCCGTTCGCCGCATGACCGTTACGTCGTCGACGACGATCGCGTGCATGACATGATCTGCTGGGGCAAGGTCAACGTTCCCATGAGCCGCGACGCCTACGAGCGCATCTGCTCGGGCGTGGCGGGCTACCTCTACGGACGCCGCCTCTATGTGGTGCACGGCCTGGCCGGCGCCAACCGCGCCTACTCGCGCAAGGTCTGCGTCATCTGCGAGCGTGCGAGCCAGGCGCTGTTCGTCCACCAGATGCTCGTGCGCCCCACGCCCGAGGAGCTCGCCAACTTTGGCGACCCCGACATCACGGTGCTCGCCGCGCCAGGGTACCGCTGCGACCCGGCCACCGACGGCACCAACTCCGAGGCGGCCGTCGTGCTCGACCTCGCGGGCGGCGGGGTGGTTGTCGCGGGCACGGGCTACTCCGGCGAGATCAAGAAGGCCATCTTCTCGTTCATGAACTACCTGCTGCCGGTCGAGAACGGCGTGCTGCCCATGCACTGCTCGGCCAACATCGACCCGCACACCGGCGACACCGCGGTGCTGTTTGGCCTGTCGGGTACGGGCAAGACCACGCTGTCGGCAGACCCCAGCCGTCTGCTCATCGGCGACGACGAGCACGGCTGGGCGCCCGAGGGCGTCTTCAACATCGAGGGCGGCTGCTACGCCAAGGCCATCGACCTGAGCCCCATCGCCGAGCCCGACATTTACGAGGCCATCCGCTTTGGCGCCGTGTGCGAGAACGTCATCCTCGACGAGGCCACCCGCGAGCCCGACTTCGCGGACACCTCGCGCACGCAGAACACCCGCGTGGCCTACCCGATCGAGCACATCAAGGCCGTGCGCCTGGGCGGCACGGGAGGGGTGCCCAACGTGGTGCTCTTCCTTACCTGCGACGCCTTTGGCGTGCTGCCGCCCATCGCGCGCCTGTCGCGCGAGGCCGCGATGTACCACTTCCTCAGCGGCTTCACCTCGAAAGTCGCGGGCACCGAGGAGGGCATCGCCGAGCCCCAGCCCACGTTCTCGGCCCTCTTTGGCGAGCCATTCATGCCGCTTGCTCCCAGCACCTACGCGCAGATGCTGGGCGAGAGGATCGACCGCACCCGCGCCCGCGTGTACCTCGTGAACACCGGCTGGCAGGGTGGCGCCTACGGCTCGGGCTACCGCATCAGCCTGGCCGTGACGCGCTCGCTGGTGGCCGCCGCCCTCTCGGGCGACGTCGACGTCGCGGGCTACGACCACGACGGCCGTCTGAACCTCGACATCCCGCGCGACTGCCCGGGCGTGAGCACGCGCGTGCTGAACCCGCGCAACATGTGGGC
>NZ_CEVYAT010000206.1:0-1884 GCF_982402205.1 Parolsenella sp.
ACAAGATGAGCTGGATCTCCACCGGTGGTGGCGCTTCCATGGAGCTCGTCGAGGGCAAGGCCCTTCCCGGAGTGGAGGCGCTTCTCAATGCCTAACCGTAAGCTTCTCATCGCTGGCAACTGGAAGATGAACAACGACGTCCACGCGGCGGCCAAGCTGGCCGACGAGCTGGCCCAGGCCCTGCCCGAGGTCCCCGCTGGCGTCGAGGTCCTCGTCTGCCCGCCTACCATTGACATCACCACGGTCCACGACCGCATCTCCGCCGCCCCCATCGCGCTGGGCGCGCAGAACGTCTACTGGGAGGAGAAGGGCGCCTACACCGGCGAGTCCTCCTGCGACATGCTCAAGAGCGCCGGCTGCACCTACTGCATCATCGGCCACTCCGAGCGCCGCGACTACTTCCACGAGACCGACGAGGACGAGAACAAGAAGGCCAAGGCCCTCGTGGCCGCCGGCATCGTCCCGGTCTTCTGCTGTGGCGAGCCCGAGGAGGTCCGCGAGGCGGGCACCTACGTCAAGCACGTGACCGACCAGGTCAAGGCTGGCCTCGCTGGTCTCGAGATCTCTGACCCCAACCAGCTCGTGGTTGCCTACGAGCCCATCTGGGCCATCGGCACCGGCAAGACCGCCACGGCCGACGACGCCCAGGAGGTCTGCGGCGCCATTCGCGAGACCCTCGCTGAGATTTTCGGCGCCGAGCTCGCTGACGGCATCCGCGTGCTCTACGGCGGCTCCGCCAAGCCCGGCAACATCGCCGAGCTCGTTGCCAAGCCCGACGTGGACGGCGCCCTCGTGGGCGGCGCCTCGCTCAAGGCTGCCGACTTCTCCCAGATGGTCGTCAAGGCGGGGGAGTAATCAGTTATGACTCAGCGTCATCTCCCTGCCCTGCTCGTCATCATGGACGGCTGCGGCCTGGCCCCGGCGAACGATGAGAACGCCGTCACCAGCGCGAGCCACCCCTACCTCGACTCGCTCTACGCCGAGTTCCCGCACACCACGCTGGGTGCCTCCGGCGAGGACGTGGGCCTGCCCGACGGCCAGATGGGCAACTCCGAGGTGGGCCACCTCAACATCGGTGCCGGCCGCATCGTGTTCCAGGAGCTCAGCCGCATCAACAACGCCATCAAGGACGGCTCCATCGCCGAGAACGAGGTCTTCGTCAAGGCCATGGACGACGTCAAGGCCTCTGGCAAGACCCTGCACCTCATGGGCCTTATGAGCCCGGGCGGCGTGCACTCGCACATGAGCCACGTCGAGGCGCTTGCCAAGATGGCCGCCGAGCGCGGCGTCAAGTGCGTTCGCGTCCACGCCTTCATGGACGGCCGCGACGTCGACCCGCAGTCCGGTGCCGGCTACATGGCCGAGTTCTGCGACTTCCTCAAGGACCTGTCTGCCAAGACCGGCGTCGACGCCCGCGTCGCCACCGTGTCGGGCCGCTACTGGGCCATGGACCGCGACAACCGCTGGGAGCGCATCAAGCGCGCCTACGACGTCATCGTCACGCCGGCCGCCGAGGACACCTGCCCGGTCGAGGGCATCAAGGCCTACTACGAGAAGGACCCGCGCGGCGACGAGTTCATCGAGCCGTTTGCCGCCCACAACGAGGGCGTGGCTGCCGGCGACGCGGTGATCTTCTTCAACTTCCGCCCCGACCGTGCCCGCCAGATGACCCGCGTCTTCGCCGACAAGGGCTTTGACGGCTTCGAGCGCGAGCAGATTGCCCTGTCGCACTTCGTCACGATTACCGAGTACGACCCGACGTTCGACGTCGAGGTTGCTTTCCCCAAGACCTTCCCCGAGAAGGTCCTGGCCGACGTCATTGCCGAGAACGGCTTGAAGCAGCTGCACACCGCCGAGACCGAGAAGTACGCCCACGTGACGTTC
>NZ_CEVYAT010000207.1:0-1877 GCF_982402205.1 Parolsenella sp.
CCGCCGCCCCCGCCGCCACCAGAGCTGCTCGAGGACGCGGCCATCGCGGCCGTGCTCACGTGGTGGGCGCTCTCGTAGCTCGTGGTGAAGACGCTCGCCGGCGAGCCCAGGCGGCCGTAGCTGCCGTACCAGCAGTAGCTGTAGAAGTACGGGTCCGCGAGGATCTCGGGCGCGGCCACCTTGAGCTGCTCGATCACACGGTCGGCGACGCCCAGGACCACGGCCATGACCAGCAGGCGGTCCCACAGGGCCACGTCGCGCGGCACGGCCTCGCCCAGCAGCGTGAACTCCTTGAGCCACTTGCGCAGCGCGGCGAGCTTGGCTCGCAGCTCGATGGCCTCGCGCGACATCGGGCGCAGGCGCGTGGCGAGGACGCAGGCCACGGTGCACGCCACCAGGTTCAGGACGAGCAGCACCAGGCCGTTGACCCAGGCCTCGGCATCGAGCAAGAAGACCGAGGCGACGACGCCCACGCAGGCCAGCAGGATCGAGAAGACCAAGAGCAGGGCGCGGCCGGTGAAGCCGTCCTCATCGAAGAAGTTGCGTACCTCGCAGCGGCCGCTCACCTCGTCGCGCCACTCGTCGAGCGCCTCGGAGTAGGTCTGGGGCGCCTTCTTGGCGGCGCGCTTGACGTCGGAGAAGCGCAGCGTCTTGTAGCCGCCGGCCGGGGCGTCGCGCCAGCGGCGGTCCTTGCCGCGCGGGGCCACGACATTGAACAACAGGTTCATGGCCGCCGAGTCGATGTCGTTCTTGGCCTTGCGGTCGCCGCGCTCGATCTGGTAGTCCTTGTCGCGGCCCTTGTCGTCCTTCACGAGCGACAGGCCAATGATGCCGTCGTCGGTGAGCTTCATGAGGGTGGCGGTGAAGGCCTCGGAGGGCACCTTGCCGCCCGCCCACAGCGCGGCGAGCACGGCGGGGTGGTCGTCGGAGGGCACGTCGCGGAAGTAGTCGTCGTCGAACTGGGCGCGGTGGCGGCGGCGATAGCGCAGGGTCAGCAGCGCGGCAAGCGCCACGATGCCCACGCAGCTGACAGCGCCTATGCCCGTCCCCACGAGAATCGTGGCGCGGGCGCGCTCGCGGCGGGCATTGGCCTCGTCGGCCCACTGCTGCTCCTCGGCCCTGATGGTCGAGAGCCGCGAGGTGCTCGAGGGCACCATGTCCGTGAGCCACTCCACCGGGAAGGTGATGCGGGCCTCGGCGTACTCGTCGGTGCCCACGCCCGGCACGGTGTAGACCACGTCGTTGCCGTCAAAGGAGAGCGAGGCGTCGAGCGGGCCGTGGCCCCAGGCGCGCACGTTGTCGCCGCCCGATACCGTGACGCCGGCAGGAACCGGCAGGTGAACGCGGCAGGTGACGTTGTCAGACGGCACGTCCCAGCCGTCGGAGACGAACTTCCAGTACAGCTCGCCCGTGTCGGCCCAGGCGTTCACCACGTTGTTCATGGTGTAGGAGATGCGCACGCGGGCGCGCTCGTCCTCGTGGGGCGTGTAGATCTTGACGCGCGTGAACGAGTAATAGTCGCTGACCTCGTAGGTGCCGGGGTCGCCGCTGTACGCCTCGCTGAACGTGCCCCAGCTCTGGTTGAGGTCCTCGACCGACAGGTCAGAGACCCATGGGCTCACGTCACTCGAGGTCTCGGCGGGGGCGCTCGTCGCAATGTCCCAGTACACGCCGTTGAACGAGCCGTCGAAGTTGAACTCGCGCTCCTCGACGATGCGAATCGAGCCGTCCGTGTTCACGGTGAGGTCGATGTCGACGGCGTCGATCGAGTAGTCGCGCGCCAGTGCTGGCGCCGGCGCGCACACGAGCGCGAGCGCGGCCACGAGCGTCGCCACCAGGGCGGCGATGAGCGGGCGCCAGCACTGGCGCGCGACTAC
>NZ_CEVYAT010000208.1:0-1862 GCF_982402205.1 Parolsenella sp.
TGTAGCAGGGGATGACGATGCAGACGACGGGCGGCTTGCGCATGGGTGCTCCAGATCTTCTCAGCAAGAGGGCCGGTGGTGGCCAGGCCCTCGCGAACTACTTTTGATTGTAGCCTTCCATGTCGACGTCCCACACGCGGCCCGTCTCATGCCAACTGGAGAAGTCGTTGGCCTCGCCGTCGACCTCGTACTCGACCAGGTGCCAGTCGACCTTGCCGTCGTGGTCGTTCCAGTAGAAGAGGCGCGGGCGCTCCCCGCCCGCGACCTCGAAGACGGGCTTGCCGTCTGCCATGACGGTGGAGGAGCCCGTGGCGTCTGCCGCAGAGCCGCTCCAGGCGCCCACGGCCCACTCGAGGGTGGCCGGCAGGTCAACGTGGCCGATGGGCACCTCGCTTATCTGCATGGGCGTGCTGGCGTCTGCGCCGGCCGACTTCACGAGCAGGATGGGTGAGGTGGTCTTGTTGAGACGCGCGTGGTTCCAAGGCCAGACGCCGTGGTCGGCCGTGACGACGATGGTCGACTGGTCGTAGACGCCCAGGTCCTTGAGCTGGCGGATGTACTCCTCGACGATGCTGAGCGAGCCACGCGCCTGGTTCACGAGCGAGCTGTGGTCCGACTGGTCTACCTGCACCGTATTGCCGTTCTGGTCCATGATGTAGGGCCAGTGCGAGCCCTGGCAGTGGATGATGCGGTAGGCGCCGGCCTCGGCCGTGTCGTCGGCCTTGATGACGGGCTGGGAGAACTCGCGGTGGAGCTCGGCGTCGTCGAGGACGTAGGGGGTGTTCTCGGGCGTGCGGGCGTCGGTGGGAACCACGGCGTCGTTCAGCTGGTCTGTGGTGAACCAGAAGATGGGCTTGAGGGGATAGGGGAGGTCGCGGTAGAGACCGCATCCGCCCAGGGCCTTGGCGCAGGCGAAGAAATCTGCAAAGAAGGGCTCCACGCCGTGGACGTTCATGGTCTTGCCCTCGAGGGCGTCAAGGCCATAGGTCACGGAGTCTGAGTAGACGCCCACTGAGTAGCCCTGGTCGTTGGCCACGTCGAGCAAGTTGCGGTCGCTGAACCAGCTCTCGAGCTGCTGCGTGTCAAAGGTGCTGCTCGAGGGGTCGAAGTCGTGGCCCGTCACGATGAAGGGGATGCCGTAGCGCGTGGGGATCATCGAGCCCACGGAGTTGTGGTACCAGGTGAAGCCGCCCAGCTCGTCCGCAGCGTCGGGGTAGGCGGCCATGACGTCGTCCATGTCCTTGGTGTCGAACATGTCGAGGACGAAGACGATGACGTTGCTCTTGGAAGAGACGCTCGTGAGGCCCTCCTCGGTGACGGTGGGGCGGCTCAGGGCCTCGGCGTAGCGGCCGGCAAGGGCGCCGAGGCCCACGCCCTGTGCGAGGCAGATGACGAGGCAGGCGGCCACGGCGGCAACGCGGCTCCACAGCGGGCGGATGAGGGCAAAGGCCGCGAAGGCGGCGATGACCACGAGCCAGGCCGCGGTGGAGACGAGCATGCTCTTGTCGTAGATGGACCAGTCGATGAGGGAGCCATCGGCGGAAGGCAGGTTGCGGTTGAGCAGAACCTCCTGCAACAGGGTGCATACGCAGACGGCGGCGATGACGGCGAGCACGACGTCGAACGCGCGGCCGCGGGTTGCGCTCGCGGCAAGGGCGATGGCCGCGGCGGCGAGGAGCGCGAGCACCACGAGCGGCAGCCATACGTTGGCGAGCGAGAACGAGAGCGACGAGCAACCCGGGATGACGACCTCGAGCGGCGCCACGAAGAAGACGCAGAGGGAAAGGACGAGGGCGCAGGCGAAGGCGAGGACGAGGCGCGTGCGCCAGCGAAGCGTGGGCGCGAAGGGCTTGCGGGGGCGC
>NZ_CEVYAT010000209.1:0-1858 GCF_982402205.1 Parolsenella sp.
GGCGCCGTGTGCCCCACGCCTGCTGGGCGAGCGTCGAGAGCGACATCGTGAGCACCGTGAGACTCGACAGGAAGCTCGTGGTGACCATGCCCATGACGCCCAGCGAGTCGACGATTGGTTTGATGATCACGCCGCCGCCGATTCCGCACAGGGGGCCCAGCGTTGAGGCAAGGAAGCACACGACGCAAATGATGAGGAAGCTGGCGAGGTTCGACGCGATGATCATGGGGCCCCCGTGAGAAGAAAAGGGGCGCCTGCCGGCTGGCAGGCGCCCGCGGTGATGCTGAGCTGGGCGATGCGCCGCGCCCCTGCGAGGCCGGGGCGCGGCGCTGCCGTGCCCTTCTCGGCCAATGACCTGGCTACTCCTTGACGCCGTACTGCTCGTAGTAGGCGTCGATGCGGGCCTTGAGCTCGTCGTCAATGACGACCTTGCCCTCGACCTCGTGGTTGTAGAGCACCTCGACGACCTCGGCCATGCTCACGATGGAGGCAACGGGGAAGCCGTACTTGGCCTCGATCTCCTTCTGGGCGGTGGTGACGCCACCCTTGCCAACCTCCATGCGGTTGAGGCTCACGATGAGACCGCGGATCTCGACGTTGGCCGCGGCGGTGACCTTGGGGTAGGTCTCGTCGATGGACTTACCCGAGGTGGTGACGTCCTCGACCATCACGACGCGGTCGCCGTCGTGCAGCTCGGCGCCCAGCAGGTTGCCCTTGTCGGCACCGTGGTCCTTGGCCTCCTTGCGGTCGGAGCAGTAGCGGACCTCCTTGCCGTAGAGGTCGTGGTAGGCGATGGCGGTGACGACGGACAGGGGGATGCCCTTGTAGGCCGGGCCAAAGAGGACGTCGAAGTCGTCGCCAAAGTTGTCGTGGATGGCGCGGGCGTAGTACTCGCCGAGCTTCTTGAGCTGGTAGCCCGTGACGTAGGCGCCGGCGTTCATGAAGAACGGGGACTTGCGGCCGCTCTTGAGCGTGAAGTCGCCAAACTTGAGGACGTTCGACTCGACCATGAACTTAATGAACTCTTGCTTGTAGGCCTCCATTGGGCTCCCCTCGGGCGATGCCGCGGCAGCCGTGAGCTGCAGCGCGGCGGGTTAGGCACATACACCTTCAGGATAGGACAAAAGCGCGGTCGAGGTGGGCGGCGCCGTCGGCGACCGTGGGCTATATCAAACATATGTTTGGTATACTCGACCATGACGTGAGGCGCGCTGAGCCCCGCCCGGCAACGGGAGGGGGTGGTCACCATGGAGCTTCGACTTGTCGTTGTCATCCTGCTGTTAGTGACCATCTTGGTCATCCTCGGGGTCTAACAGCCCCGATATGACCGAAGCCGCCCCTGGCAGGACGGCTTCGGTTGCGGGCCTTATGGTCCAAACGCTGTATCTGTAACTGCGGGGCGCTCGCTTCACCACAAGCGACTGCGCGCCTCGCGTCACCTAGAATGTACCCAGACGAGGGTCGCCTCGACAAGGCGGAGCGGAGGAGAGCGCATGAACAGGGTTGCCATCATGGGGGTCATCGTGGAGGACCTGGGGAGCGTGGGCGCGCTCAACGAGCTGCTCCACGAGTATGGCCGCCACATCGTGGGGCGCATGGGGATTCCGTACCGCCAGCGCGGCGTGAGCGTCATCAGCGTGGTGCTCGACGCCGAGCAGGACGCCATCTCGGCGCTTGCCGGCAAGGTGGGCGCGTTGCCGGGCGTGAGCGTCAAGACGCTCTTCTCGAACGTGATGTCCGAGGAGTAGGGGCTTGGGACATTACTGCCCGTAGCCTTTCTGTCCCAAACCGCAGGAAAAGGGGGACAGAAAGGCTACGGGCGCAAATGTCCCAGCTAACCGTTGTACCTGCTGAGGAA
>NZ_CEVYAT010000210.1:0-1835 GCF_982402205.1 Parolsenella sp.
ACGTCGTGGCGCTCGTGTTTCTTGCTGTGGTGTGCTCGTTTGGGTGCCTGGCGCTGCTCAACTACGCGCTTACCAAGGTCGACCCGGCGGCGGGCTCGCTGCTCTCGAGCCTCGAGAGCCCCAGCGGCGTGGCCTTCTCGGTGGCCTTTGGCTACGAGACGCTCACGCCGCGCCTGCTCGCGGGCTTTGCGCTCATCTTCCTTGGCATCGTCCTGTCCGAGGTGGGCGAGAAGCTCGTCCTCATGCTGCCCGGCCGCAGCCGCGGGTAGCGCTGCGTGGCGAGGCGTGGCCACCTCTCCCTTAACCGCAGATTCCTAGGAATATGCGCTTAAGGCTGTCCGCTAAATATGGTTAACGTCTTTTTCCTAGGAAAATGAGAAGAGAATCGCTGGGATGAGAAGAGAAACGCCGGGGGAGGTTGGGCGCCTTCCCCGGCGTTCTGCGTTCGGACGATGTGCTGGGCTCGCGGGCGGCCGCGCGGTCGATGGCGCAGGCCCTCGCCCTGTGCTCTCGGAGCCCAGCGGAGACCATCGCCCCAGCTGCGCGGTCGATGGTGCAGGCCCTCGCCCTGTGCCCCTTGCGCGTTCCCGCACGTGACAAGCTCGAGAAGCTCGGTGGCGCAGGAGCCCCCGTTCTGCGTCCCTACGCCAAGCTGGTGGCGAGCTCCAGCAGCTCGGTGACGTCGGCGGCTTCGGTGGACCAGGAGCACACGAAGCGGATGACGCGGCGGTCGTCGGGCAGCACGTAGAACGTCTCGCAGCCGCAGGCCTTCTCGAACGCCTGCTCCTGCGCCGCGCTTACGGCAACAAACACCTGGTTGGAGGTCGAGTTGCCGTAGAGCTCAAAGCCCCTCTCGGCCAGGCCCTCGCGCAGCTGCTGTGCGCACTCGTTGGCGTGCGCGGCCAGCTGCCAGTAGAGCGCCTCCTCGCCGTCCTGCTCGGCAAAGGCGGCCTCGAACTGGGCGCCCAGCAAAAAGCCCTTGGCGAGCAGGCCGCAGCGCTCCTTCTGCAGGTAGGGGAAGGCCTCGCGCAGGCGCTCGGCCGCCGCTCCGTGGCCGCAGATTATGACGGCCTCGCCCATGAGCATGCCGTTCTTGGTGCCGCCGATGTAGAACGCGTCGACCTTGCTCGCGATGTGGGCAAGCGTAAGGTCATTGCCGGGTGCCGTGAGGGCGCTGCCCAGGCGCGCGCCGTCCAGGAAGATGCCCAGGTCGTGGCTGCAGGCCCAGTCACAGATGGCGTCGAGGCGCTCGGCGCTCCAGACGCCGCCCAGCTCGGTGGTGTCGGTGATGTAGATGGTCGCGGGCCTCGTCATGTGGCGGCCCGTCGAGGTCTGCGTGCGCCAGACGCGCTCGGCCGCCTCGGGCGTGAGGAAGCCGTCGGCGTCGTCGGTGGGTAGGGCGGTGCGGCCGCAGGCCATGAGGGCGCCCGTCTCGTGCACGACGATGTGGGCGTCGGGCGTGCAGATGACGCCCTCCCAGTCGCGCAGCATGCCGTTGAGGCAGATGACGTTGGCGCTCGTGCCGCCAATGCAGAACTCGACCGTGGCATCGGGCGCGCCACAGGCCGCGCGGATGAGCTCGCGGGCGTGGTCGCAGTGCTCGTCGCCCTCGGTGTAGCCAACGTTCTGGTGGCTGCCGGCGGCCGCGAGGGCCTCCATGATCTGGGGTGCGGCGCCCTCGGAATAGTCGTTGCGGAACAGGTGCATGGCATCTCCTCGCTGTTTGGGTTGGTCGGCAGCTATGATAGCGCGTCCGCGTCCGGCGACGCGCCCGTCCGTGGCGGCGTCAAGGCCGTGGAAGCGCCCGTCTGTGTTCCCACCAAAGTCTCGTACGC
>NZ_CEVYAT010000211.1:0-1711 GCF_982402205.1 Parolsenella sp.
GATCTCTGCGTAGTGGGCGATGGGCACGCCGGCAAGCTGGGACACGGTCTTGATGAGCAGGGGAGCCCCGCCATAGGTGTAGGCCGCGTTGATCTTCTGGGTGCCGTAGTCGCCGCCCAGGTCTACGGCCGTGTCGCGCTGAATCGAGACGAGCGTTAGCTTGGCCGCGATGGGGTCGACGCGCGCCAGGATGATCGAGTCGGTGCGGTAGACGCCGTCCGTGCTGTTGTTCTCCACGCGGTCGGCCGATTTGTCGGTGCCAACGAGCAGCATGTAGAACGGGGTGCCCGGCAGCGCCGGCGTCAGTGCGCCGCGGGTCTCGAGCGAAATGCCAGACCCGAGCCTCACCGTGATGAGCACCGAGAATGCAAGAAGGGCAACGAGTACGCCAATGAGTGTGCGCTTCGCATACTTGAGGGCGCGGTGCCCGTCAAGGCCACGCCTGCGCTCGGGACTGTCTTCGCTATACGCCTGGGCGCGCTCGCGGCCATGCGCCGCCTTGCGAACGCGGCCCAGGGGCGTTGCCTCCTCGCGCTGCTGGCGCATCCGGCGATAGCGAGAGGCGTCGTAGACCTCGCCCTCGGAGACGGCTCGGCGCGCCTGCCGGTCGCCCTGTCCGTAGCCGTCCGCCCAACCCTGGGGATGGCGGGCATTGGGGGCGGGATAGCGGCCCTCCTGCGAGTCATAGTCCTGGGAGCTGTAGCCCTGATCGGGATAATTGGCGACGGGATAGCTCACCTGCCGGTTTGGTTCGGCATTGCCAAGCTCGCCTCGGCTGCGCGCGGCGCGCCCCGCGGCACGCTGCTGCTCCGAGCTCATGTGCCTGTGCTCGCGCCTTGCCATGGGGCCTCCCGGTTACGTGTTGGCTAGTGGTTTGCCATGTCTGCGCCAAGGATCACCACGACGTCGGCGGTGCCGGAGTAGGTGCCGTCGTCCGCCACGACGTTGGAAAGCCCCAGCGTGTCGGCCACGGCCTGGGCCTTGGCCTTGTTGGCGTCGCCCACGTACAGGATGCTCGTGGTGCCGTAGTCGTAGGAGTCGGCGGTGTCGGAGGTAGCGTTGAAGCCCTGGTTGTCGAGGGTGGCGGCGATGCGGCCGGCAAGCCCGCTCACGCCTGCGCCGTTGAGGACGGCAACCGAGCCGGAGTAGTCGGTCTCGGCGCTCTCGGACGAGCTCGTGCCCGTCTCGGACGCACTCGTGGTGCCGTCGGCATCCTTGGTTGCAGTGCCCGCGCCTGCAACGCCCAGCGTGATGTCCTCGTCCTCGCTCTGGTAGGGGGAGAGGCCCTGGTTCACGCGGGTCATCATCTTCTTCCACGCGGCGGTGTCGCAGATCTCGTACCAGGTGTCGTTGACGTACTTGGAGTTGGTGGGCTCCATGCCGCTGAACATGTTGGTGCTCATGTCGAAGCCCTGGAACTGCGTGGCCAGCGACACTATGTCAGAGATCGAGAGGTCCGTCTGCACGGCATCGGCCAGGGTGGTGACGGTGCTGGCGATGGTCACGGGGTCGCTCGCGAGGACCTTCTTGAGAATGGCGCCAATGACCATGCGCTGATTGGCGGCACGGTAGACGTCTCCGTCGCCGTACTTGTCGTAGGCGTGGCGCGCGCGGCAGAGCTTGAGCGCCTGGTCGCCGTTGAGGGTCTGCACGCCGGCCTTGATGTCGGCGCCGGTGTACTCGGGGTCGTAGACGTCCACCGGCACGTTGA
>NZ_CEVYAT010000212.1:0-1709 GCF_982402205.1 Parolsenella sp.
CTCGTCGACATGGCCGTCGTTGTACAGGATCTTCATGGAAAACCTCTTCCGTTGCTGGTGAGCGCGATAAGTGTACTAGACATGAAAAACGCCCGCACGCCGCCCTTGGGCGACGTCGAGCGAATATGCGGCGTCTGTCACGCGACCTGCCGGCCCGTGGAGGGACAGACGCCTAGATAGTCTGGGTTGTGATGGCACCTGCGAGCTTGCGCTGCATCAAGTTGGCCCCTTCTGGCATGTGTGCGACCCTTCGCACGCGAGCAGATTGCTAATGGTTTACCACAAAGTGAGATTTCGCGTGCGGGGCAAGGGTGGTTCGCCACGCGGTCGCTACGTTACGGGGAGCGGTCGGGCTGGTGCAGGCGGACGCAGGCGGGACGGCCTCACATGCCGAGGCGGGCGTCCGCCGGACGGGCGCGGGCGTGGGGACAGCATGGCGACCACGATGTCGCGTGCCCTTCTCGGCATGAAAAGGCCCCGCAGCGCGGGTGCGCGGCGGGGCCTGGCATGCGGCTTGTGCGTGGGCTGCGGCCCCTACTGAATGCGGGTGCGGCAGTAGGGGCAGACCTTCCAGTCGGCGTTGAGCGGGCGGTGGCACGTGGGGCAGACGTTGCGGACCTGTGTGTTGCAGTTGGGGCACACAATGAAGTCCTTGTCGATGGGCGTGCCGCACTTGGGGCAGATGCCGTAGTGCGAGAGCTGGTGCTCGCGCAGGGCGATGTCGAGGTCCTGCTCCTCGCGGTCGACCAGGTAAGAGCTCGGGCGCAGGATGACGTAGGCGAGCAGGCCCACGATGGGGATCACCGAGATGATGGCCCACAGCCACCAGGGCTCGGCGCCGCGGCGCTGGGCGTCGCGGATGACGTAGACGATGGACAGCACGTAGAGCATCACGACGCAGGCAAGCATCAGGTAGAGCACCATGAGCACCTCGGGCGTGAGGATCTGGTCGATGAGGTTCGACATAAGGGACCTGCGCTCCTTAGGGTTATGCGGCCCGTGCGACCGCCGCGAAAAGTCAACTCAAAGGATTGTAGCAGCTCGCAGGCGTGCGGCAACAAAAGCCACCGCATGACCACAGGCCGCGCTCCCCTAGCGCGCGAGGCGTACCAGGCCGGCGAGCTCGCCCGCGAGGGTGATCGAGCCGCAGGCGACGAAAGCCTTGTCCGCGAGGGCCGCCGCGGCGTCCGCAACGGTTGGGTAGGTGCCGGACACCTCGACGCCATGGGCCGAGAAGCGCTCGGCGAGCTCGGCGGCGGGCAGGGCACGGGGGCTTGCCGTGGCCGTCACGTACACGCACGGGAAGGCTGGCGCCAGCAGCGACACGATGCCGTCGACGTCCTTGTCGGCCAGCACGGCGCACAGAAGCGCCGGGCGAGTGGAGACGTCTGGGGCGATGGCGTCGAGCGAGGCCAGCAGCGCGGCGACCGACTGCGGGTTGTGCGAGGCGTCGATGAGGTGCACGGGGGCGTCCTGGAGCACGTCGAAGCGTCCGGGCGTGGGGCAGGCCGTAACGCTCGCGCGCAGGGCGCCCGCGTCGAGCGCGTGGCCCAGGTAGGCCTCGGCGAGCGCGGTGGCGCAGGCGACGTTGGCCGCCTGGTAGAGGGGCTTTGCGCACGCGAGGTGCTCGTAGGTGGCGCGCGGCGTGGTCACCGCAAGCTCCAGCGTGTCGCCCACGCGCTCGGGACGGCGCGTCACCACGTAGCCTG
>NZ_CEVYAT010000213.1:0-1703 GCF_982402205.1 Parolsenella sp.
CAGTTGCGTGTACTCACTCGCTTTCTAGCACATGAAAAACCCAGCTCATGCTGGGTTTTTCATGTGCTGATTTTATTCCTCGAAATGCGTTAATAAATGGAGGAATTGTGTGAGTACAAAATGATGCTGTCTGCTCGCCGTGACTGCGAATACTCACCGTTTTACAAGGGATTCAACGGACGTGCTGGCACGTATATGACTCCAAATCTCTTTTGGTTCCGGGGAGTGGGAGTAAAAATCCCCTCATAGCGGTTCTGAACTGCCTCCCATTTCTTGGACATGAGAAATGGGAGGCCTTTTTATGGCTGGAAACGCTCTGTACGATGTCGGCATGCGGCTGCGCGCTGCCGAGCTCTTCGACGAGGGGCTCGGCTACAGGTCGATCGCGTCCCTGCTCGACACGCCCGGCGAGACTGTGAGAACATGGTTGGACACCTACCGCTCCGCTGGAATCGAAAGGTTGGCGGCCATGGGGACAAAGCACGCAGCCTACGCGTTCGAGACGAAGCTGGCGGCCGTCAGGGCCGTCGTCGACGAGGGGGCGACCAAGCCCGAGGCCATGGCCAGGTTCGGGATAGCCTCGACCACCTCGTTCAAGAAGTGGCTGAGGGCATACCGGGAAGGCGGGCCCGACGCCCTCAGACCCAAACCGAAGGGGAGGCCGAGCGGGACGGCCTCGGCGCCCGCGGAGGCGACGCGCGAGCAGGAGCTCGAGCGAATGGTCGCCAAGCTGGAGGCCGAGAACGCCTACTTAAAAAAATCGATAGCCCTGAAGGCGGAGAAGCGCTCTCGAATCGCGAGAAGGCAGCGATAGTGAGCGGGCTTTCAGGGCTGCATCCCCTGGCCGACCTGCTGGAGGCGGCCGGACTGCCGAGGTCCAGCTACTACTACGCCTTGTCGCACCCCAAGGCCCCCACGAGGCCCGAGCTTCGGGAGGCGGCGGCAGAGATATTCTCGCGCACCGCCAACGGCTGCGGGCACCGCCAGATAGCGATGTGCCTGCGCGCCGAGCAGGGCGCGGTCGTCGCTGACAAGACGGTGCTCAAGATGATGCGCGAGATGGGGCTGCGCTGCGGCATACGCCACGAGACCGGCTGCCGCAGATACAGCTCGTACAAAGGCGTGGTCGGCGAGACCTTCGAGAACGTGCTCGGCCGCGACTTCGCCGCCGACGGACCGTGGCAGAAGATGGGCACCGACGTCACCGAGTTCAAGCAGCCGTGGGGCAAGGCCTACTTCGCGCCGGTCTACGACTTCGGGACCAAGGAAATAGTTGCGTGGTCGACATCGCGGCATCCGAACCTGGACCAGCAGGTCGAGCTTCTCGATTCGCTGGTGGCCATGAAGCCGGAGGGGGCCAGGCCCGTGCTGCACTCGGACATGGGCTGGCAGTACCAGCACGCCAAGTGGGTCAAGAGGCTCAAAGACGCCGGGTTCGTCCAGAGCATGTCGCGCAAGGGCAACTGCCTGGACAACGGCGCAACAGAGCAGGTGTTCGGGCATCTGAAAGACGAGTTCTTCAGGGGACGCACCTGGTCCGACTTCGATTCCTTTAAAGCGGACCTCGACGCGTATGTGGTGCATTGGAATACAAGGAGGAGGCAGGTTAAACTAAAGGGACTGACCCCGGAGGAGTTCCGGAATCAGTCCCTTTGCGCGGCATAGGTCGTATTTAGCCCGTCCAAGATTTGGGGAGCAGTTCA
>NZ_CEVYAT010000214.1:0-1701 GCF_982402205.1 Parolsenella sp.
ACGGTGGCGTCTGCCGAGGGAACGACACCACCAAGAACGCAGCGGACGCAACCGCGATCTTCTGCAAGCCCTCGGCAGACGCCACCGTACCCGACCTCATGGGCGGCTCGCGTCCCGAGTACCCCACGCTCTCGATCCTCAAGGGCCCGCAGACCGGCTCGACCTTCGTGCTTGACACGCCCGACATAACGATTGGCCGCGACCCCTCGTCCTCGGTCTTCCTCAACGACATGACGGTCTCGCGCCGCCACGCCGTGCTCCACATCGCCGGCGGCAGTGCCCGCATCGAGGACCTTGGCTCGCTCAACGGCACCTGGGTCGATGGCGCCATCGTCAAGACGTCGCCGCTCGTCGACGGCTCGACCATCCAGGTAGGCACGTTCCGCATGGTCTACCACACTACTCGCCCGTCTCGCATCGCCACGGGCGAGTAGGCCTCCACATGGCCGATGCCGGCTATCTCACCATAGGCAAGATCGTTCGCAAGCTGCAGGAGCAGTATCCTGACCTGTCGGTGTCCAAGGTGCGCTACCTCGAGGACGAGGGGCTGCTCACGCCCTCGCGCACGCCGGGCGGCTACCGCCTCTACTCCTCGCGTGACATTCAACGCCTCGAGACCATCCTCTACCTGCAGAAGACGAAGTTTCTGCCGCTGAGCGTCATCAAGGACGAACTCGACGGCAAACCGGGCCGCAGCGAGGGCTACGAGGGCACGTCCGAGAAGGACGAGCCGCTGACGGGGGAGCACATCACCCCCGAGCTCGAGCGCGAGCTGCACCCCATCGACCGCATGCCCGAGGTCGCCGGCGTCAACATCGCGCTCGTGCGCAAGCTCGCTGACTGCGGGCTCATTCGCCTCGTGCGCTCCCCAGCCGGCCGCGACCTCGTGCGCGGCAGCGACCTCAAGCTCATCTGCACGTGCGCCGAGCTCACCCGCTATGGCATCGAGCCCAAGAACCTGCGCCAGTACGTGGCCGCCGCGAACCGCGAGACGCCCATGTTCGAGCAGGCCCTGGCCTCGCTGTCACGCCACCAGGGCGAGAGCGAGAGCGAGCGCACGCTCAGGCGCGAGATGACGCTCGACCGCATGATCGCGCTCACTGGCTCGGTGAGAAGCACGCTCATCAAGCGTGAGCTCACGGGAGACTCGCCCAACGCGCAGGGATAACCACCCCGCACAAGGGGAACAAGCACGATAGGCGCCTGACGTATTATGTCAGGTTGGCAAGCAAACAAGAGGAAGGTGGGGGCCACCATGACCGACAGCAACGAGAGGCCGTTCCGATACGAGAGCCTGATCGTCGACATTCCCGACTATCCGGAGCCCGGTGTCGTCTTCAAGGACATCACGCCGCTCATCTCCGACCCCAAGGGTTTCTCGGCCTGCGTCGACGCCATGGCCGAGCACTTCCTGGGCGAGGGCATCACCAAGATCGTGGGCTCCGAGGCCCGTGGCTTCCTCATTGGCACGCCCGTGGCCTATCGCCTGGGCGCGGGCTTCGTGCCCGCCCGCAAGCCCGGCAAGCTGCCCCGCGACGTCTACTCCCAGAGCTATGCGCTCGAGTACGGCACCGACGAGCTGCAGATCCACAAGGACGCGCTCACGCCTGACGACCGCGTGGTCATCGTCGATGACCTCGTGGCCACGGCCGGCACCGCGCTTGCCACCGCCAAGCTCGTCGAGCAGACGGGCGCAAAGAT
>NZ_CEVYAT010000215.1:0-1684 GCF_982402205.1 Parolsenella sp.
TGCCAAGCTCGGCCATGAGCGCCACACGGCGCTCGACCACGGACTTGTCGAGCTTCATGTTGGGAATGCCGTACATGAGAAGGCCGCCGGCGCGGTCGTCGCGCTCGAGGACCGTCACGCGGGCGCCGCGACGGGCGAGCTCCCAGGCACTCACGAGGCCGGCCGGGCCCGAGCCCACCACGGCCACGCGCGCAGCACCCTCGGCCGCAGGCTCAAAGCGGGCGGGGCCGCCGTGCTCCCACTGCCAGTCGCTGATGGCGCGCTCGTTGTCGTGGATCGTCTCGGGCTCGTCGGCGCGGCCCAGGTTGCAGGCCGCCTCGCACAGCGCCGGGCACACGCGGCTCGTGAACTCGGGCATGGGGCTCGTGAGCGCCAGGCGCTCGGCGGCCTGCTCCCACTGGCCTCGATAGACGAGGTCGTTCCACTCGGGGATGAGGTTGTGCAGGGGGCAGCCGCTGGGGCGGGCGTGCCCAAACGACACGCCGCTTTGGCAGAAGGCCACGCCGCACATCATGCAGCGGCTTGCCTGCAGCTGCTGCAGCTCGCGGGAAAGGGGCTCGTAGAGCTCGTCGAAGTCCTTCGTGCGCTCCTCAACCGGGCGCGTGCCGTGACCCTGGCGCCCCTGCTCGAGAAACGCTCCTGGCTTGCCCATGCTAGTTCCTCCCCGTGATCTGGTCGAAGGCCACCTGCAGGGCCTCCTCGTGGGTCTTGCCCTGCGCCTCGGCCGCGGCGACGGCGTCGAGCACGCGCTCGTAGTCGCGCGGGATCACCTTCACGAACTTGTTCTTGTACGTCTCGAAGCGGTAGAGCATCTTGATGCCGCGCGGGCTCGAGGTGCGCCTCACGTGCTCCTCGACCAGGCCGCAGATGAGCTCGAGCTCGTCGGCCGTCGGGGCCTTGAGGTCGACCATATCGGTGTTGCAGCGACTGGCAAGGGTGCCAAACTCGTCGAACACGTAGGCCACGCCGCCGCTCATGCCCGCGGCGAAGTTGAGGCCAACCTCGCCCAGCACAAGGGCGATGCCGCCCGTCATGTACTCGCAGCCGTGGTTGCCCACGCCTTCGACCACCACGGTGGCGCCGGAGTTGCGCACGGCGAAGCGCTGGCCGGCGAGGCCGTTCACGAAGCCCTTGCCGCTCGTGGCGCCGTAGAAGGCGACGTTGCCCACGATGATGTTCTCGTCGAACTTATAGTTGGCGCGCTCGGGCGGGCGCACCGAGACGATGCCGCCCGAGAGGCCCTTGCCAAAGTAGTCGTTGGCATCGCCCTCGATGTTGAGCGTGACGCCCTTCGGCAGGAAGGCGCCAAAGCTCTGGCCGCCGGCACCCGTGCAGTCGACCGTGATCGAGCCGTCGGGCAGCCCCTCGGGGTGGGCCGCGGTGACCTCGTGGCCGAGCATCGTGCCCACGCAGCGGTTCACGTTGTCGATGTCGGCGTGGAAGCGGATGGGCTCAAGGTGCCTGCGGGCAGCCTCGGTGTAGGGCACGAGCAGCGTGGCGTCGAGCGCGCGGTCGAGCTCGAGGTCGGGCGCCATGCTCGGCAGGAAGTGCTTGCCTTCCGCGCCGGGGATCTTGCGGCCAAACTCGTTCGTGGCACCGGCCAGCACGCGCGACAGGTCAACGGTGTTGGCCTTCCAGCTGCCCTCGACGGCAACCTGGCGCAGGCACTCGGGGTGGCCCACCA
>NZ_CEVYAT010000216.1:0-1661 GCF_982402205.1 Parolsenella sp.
GTGCCCGAGGGGCAGCCCAGATTGAGGTTGACCTCGCGATAGCCCATCTGCGCGAGCAGCCCAGCGGCCCACACGAAGCGGTCGGCATCGCAGGTGAGCAGTTGCGGAGTCACATCGAGCCCCTCGTTGGTCTGCGGGTCGAGCTCCTTCTTGGCACGTCCCACGAAGCCCTTACCCACGTGCGGCGGCGCCACAAAGGGCGTGTAATAGCGGCTCAGAGGGCCAAAGCAGGCGGCGTGGACGCGCCTGAACACGTGGCCCGTGACCCCCTCCATGGGGGCAAGCGACAAGATCATCTGGTTTTCTCCCCCCACTCCAACGGCTGGTCGGGAATTCTAACCGAGCAACGGACAGGCCATGTCAGGCAATCGGGCGGCGACAGGCGCCTCGCCCAGGTGGCCGGCAGCCAACGCGCCGGCCGGCAAGCGGCACGTCCAAGGATAGGCTCCGGCGGGCGCCCACGCCAACGCCCTCGCGCAAATTCCGCGCATTCCCAACTTGTTCGGTAGTAACAACCGGTTGTTAGGATGGGCGGCACCGCTAGGACCAGGCCCATTGCCCAACGAGAGCGAGAGGAACATGAAGGACTTTTCGCTTCGCAACGACACCAGGCTGCCGATACGCAACGACTCCGTGCCCGAGCTCGCCGCGCTGTGCGCGGATAGGCGCGTGCTGCTTGTCTACGGCGACGGCTCCGTCAAGGAGGCAGGCCGGCATGTCTCCCTTGCCGGCATCGACGCCCTCGAGACCTTTGAGCGCGAGATGGACCTGCCCACGCACCTCTCCGAGCTGGGCGGCGACGTGAGCGACGAGACGCTGCGGCTGTGGCCAACACCGTCGTGCTCACCGGCGCCTGCGCCAAGAGGATTCTGCCCGCGAGCTTTGGCGGGTCTTCAGGTGTCCGGGCGCGAGGCAAAAGTAGGGCGGCCGCGAGTTCGCCCGCGGCCGCCCAACAGCGTGCCAGAGAGACAGTTCCTCTGGCCCGTAGATCCCCAGCAAATACCTCACAAGGTTCAGTGCCCAAGACCACGGGGACAAAAGACACGTCCCCTTGTCCCCGGCTAGGCCGTGAAGACTGCCTTCCACAAGCCATGGAGGTTGCAGTACTCGTAGACCACGGCATCGCACGGCGGCACGCAGAACGTTGCCTCGGGGGCCTCCCCCGGCTGCAGGAACTTGACCTCGACCTTGCCGTTGCCGCGGTCGAGCGCGATGAAGGCGATGTGATGCTCGGGCAGCATCGGGTGGGCCACCTCGCCCACGCGCGCCACGAGCCTGTCACCCTCGACGGAAAGCGCCGGCACATGCTTCTCGCGCGCGGCGTCAACCGTGTTGGCGACAAGCGCCACGCACGGCTCGCCGCAGCAGGAGGGCGTGCAGTCGCACTCGGCGTCCACGACCTTCCAGAACACCTCGCCGCACTTCTTGCACTTGTAGAACTTGAGCTCGCTCATGGACCGCTCCTCTCTCGCGTGGCGCCCGCGACCGACGCGGGCCCTCATGGAGAGTCTGCCCACGAAAGCGGCACGCGTAACGCGCGGACCCCCGCGAATCAACGCAAGGGTCCACGCGGTGCGATTCCTCAGCTATGGGAGACGAGCGTAACGGGCAGGCACCCGCAACGCCCACACGCCGGAAGCGGCGAGCAGCCGCTATGACAC
>NZ_CEVYAT010000217.1:0-1642 GCF_982402205.1 Parolsenella sp.
GTCTACATTCCGCGCGAGGGGGAGCAGGTAGCAACCAATGCGTCTTCCTCGCAGGGTTCAGGTGATGCCTCAAGTTCAGGAGCTTCGGCTATGCCGTCCGGGCTCGTGAACATCAACACGGCGAGTGCCGAGGAGCTGGACGCCCTCCCGGGAGTAGGGCCTTCGACGGCTGCGGCGATCGTCGAGGAGCGCGAGGCGAACGGCCCCTTCTCGTCCGCCGATGACCTCATGCGCGTGAGCGGCATCGGCGAGAAGAAGTTTGCCAAGCTCAAGGACCACGTCTGTGTGTAGCGAAGGGCGCGTTGCCCCCGAGACTTCTGCGGGTGACGCCGCCACGTATCCGGGCAAGCCGTACGTGCCGCCCCTGCTTAGCTCTCTGACCGTGCTTGTTTTGGGCGACAACCTGCTGCTCAGGGGCGTCGTGGACGCTATGCCTCTGCTGGCGGGCGCAGTGCTCGCGCCAATTTGCGGAGCAGTACTTAGGCTGAGGGGGCGTGGGACTGCCTCTTGGCACGTGCTTGCCTGCGGCATGGCCATCGTGCTCTCGTGCGCCTGGTGCGTGCCGGCGCTTTCGCGGCTCGATGCCGCTGCTCTCGAGCTTGGCTCTACGCCGGTGTCGAGGCTCGAGATGGTCGTTGCGAGCGAGCCCTCGCAGACGCAGTCGGGATGGCTGTGCCGTGCCGACTGCTCGCTGCCAAGCGGCGCCGTCGGCCACGTTTGGCTTGCGTGCAGCGAGCGCCTCCCCGTGGGCGAGCGACTCCGCGCCGTTGGGCGGTTCTCGGCCAATGGGGACGACGAGTGGGGCCTCTCGAGCAGAGCGGCTGGGCTCGCCGGCCGCGTCAAGGTCGTGCGCGTGTTGGAGGAGGCGCCGCCCGAGGGGGTGCATGCGGCTTTGGGTGGCCTTCGCGAGTGCGTGCTTGGCGCGATCGACCCTTCGAGCGGGCCTGGTGCCGCGCTACTCGCCGGACTTGTCGCTGGGGAGCGCACCGAGCTCAAGGCACGGGGCATCTCGGACGAGTTTGCGGCTGCCGGCCTTGCGCACCTCGTGGCGGTGTCTGGCTCTCACCTTGCGGTGTTCTCCTCGGTCGTTGAGGCTGCCCTCGTCGCCCTTGGCGTCTCGAGCGGGTCGAGGGTCGTGGCGGGCCTTGGCCTCTGTGCCGCGTTCGTGGCGCTGTGCGGGGCACCTGCGTCGGCGCTGCGGGCCTGGGTCATGCTCGCGGCGTCGCGCTCGGCGCGTCTCGTTGGCAGAAGGGGCCATGCTCCCTCGGGGCTTGCCCTGGCGGGCCTCGCCATGTGTCTCGCAAATCCGCATTGTACCTGTGACCTTGGGTTTCAACTCTCGGTTCTCTCGGTGGCGTCCCTCGTGCTCTTCTCGGGCTGGTTCGAGGCCGCAGCGGCGAACGTGCTGGGAGGCCACAGGTCCACATGGCGCTCACGCCTGCCTCGGATGCTGCGCGGTCCCTTATCAAAGTTCGGTAGGTACGTCCGCTCGTCGGTCTGCTCCTCGCTCGTGTGCCAGGCCGCGACGCTTCCGCTGGTCGTTGCTTCGTTTGGGAGGGTGAGCCTCGTGTCGGTGCTCTCGAACCTCGTCGTGGGACCTGCTTTTGCGCCCTTGCTCTGCGTGGCGCTCGCTGCTCTTACC
>NZ_CEVYAT010000218.1:0-1629 GCF_982402205.1 Parolsenella sp.
GGCCGAGGGCGACCGCATCAAGCGCGCCGACGAGAAGGAGGCCGAGGTCTAGATGGGTAGCGGCAACAAGCCGTCTGGCAAAGTCGTTCGCGTAAGCACGACGTCACGCACCTACGACGTGTATGTGGTACCCGGCATTCTCGACTCTTGCGGCGAGCTCATTTCCAAGGCGGCCGGCGGCGAGCATGCGCTCGTCGTCTCCGAGACCAACGTGGCCCCGCTCTACCTCGAGCGCGTTGCCTCCTCTCTCGTAAGCGCCGGATACGAGGTTTCGAGCCACATCTTCCCGGCTGGCGAGGCCTCCAAACGCGCCGGTACCTGGGCGGCTTGCCTCGAGGCGGCTGCCGAGGCGGGTCTTACCCGTGATGATGTGATCGTTGCCCTGGGCGGCGGCGTCACCGGAGACATCGCGGGGTTTGCCGGCGCCAGCTACATGCGCGGTTGCGCCGTGGCGCAGATTCCCACGAGCCTGCTAGCCATGGTCGACTCGTCGGTGGGCGGCAAGACGGCCATCGACCTTGCGGCCGGGAAAAACCTCGCGGGCGCCTTCTGGCAGCCCCGCGTCGTTATCGCAGACCCCCGCTGCCTCTCCACGATCGGCCACGACCTCTTCACCGACTCTTGCGGCGAGGTCATCAAACACGGCGTACTGGCAGACCCGAACCTCTTCGAAAGCCTCGAGACCAAGCCGCTCAACACGCCTGGATACGACGAAACCATGCTCGCAGACATCATCGCCCGAAACGTCGAGATCAAGCGCAACGTAGTCGACGCCGACGAGCGGGAGCGAGGCCTGCGCCAGACGCTCAACCTCGGCCACACGATTGGTCACGCCGTTGAGGCCGCGAGCGACTTCACCCTTGGCCATGGCACCTGCGTAGCCCTTGGCCTATGCGCCATCGCCCGCGCGGCCGCCGCAATGGGGGAGCTCGCCAAGCAGGACAGCGAGCGCATCGAGCGCGTCGTTGCCGCACACGGGCTTCCCACCGACACCGACCTTGACCACGAGACGATCGTGCGACTCGCGCACTCCGACAAGAAGCGTCACGGAGACGGCGTGAACGTCGTGCTGCCGCGCGCCATCGGCTCCGTCGAGGTGCGCCGCATGTCGATGTGCGAGTTCACTGAGCTCGTCGACGCAGGCTGCGGCACTGCCACCTGCGGAACGACGGCACACCTCGCCTAAGCCAGAAGATCCATCCCAAGGAGACGCAAGCCCACATGGACGTACAGATAAACCCACGCGAGCTCACGGGCACCATCGACGCCATCGCGAGCAAGTCCATGGCCCACAGGCTGCTCATCTGCGCGGCCCTCTGCCCCGGACCCACCACGATCACATGCACCACAACCTCGAAGGACATCGAGGCCACTATCGCCTGCCTCGAGGCCCTGGGCGCACGCGTCGTGCGCGAGGGCGACCAGCTCAAGGTCACGCCCATTCCCGGCACCTCGGCCACCGACAACAGGCGCCAGGCAACGACGGGCGCGCTGCTCGACTGCGGCGAGTCTGGCTCGACCCTTCGCTTCATGCTGCCCGTGGCCTGTGCCCTTGGCTGCAACGCATCGCTCACGGGCCACGGCCGCCTCGCCGACCGCCCGCTCTCCCCGCTCTACGAGGAGCTCATC
>NZ_CEVYAT010000219.1:0-1617 GCF_982402205.1 Parolsenella sp.
TGAGCTTCGTAATTGATCTGCCATTCATCCTTGCGGGCCTCGTCGCCGCCGATGAGCTCGAGCCCCTCGACGCCGTTTTGGCGCCCGCGCTCGAGCAGGCCCTCGAGGGAGGTGCGGTCGGCCTCGTCAAAGCCCACGACCAGCGACTCGTTGCGCACGTAGGCGAACTTGAGCTCGGAGGCCCAGGTGGGAAAGAGCGCGGCGCCCGCCACGTTGTAGCGCGACTTGGCGGTGCCCGGCTCGGGGTCGTAGCCGGCGTGGACGATACCCGAGTTTGCTCGCGTGGCACCGCAGGCGATGTCGTCTCCCGCCTCGAGCACGATGACGCGGGCGTCATAGCGCGCAAGCTCGCGGGCGCAGCAGCACCCCGCCACGCCCGCGCCGATCACGACCACGTCATAGGGGGCCGCCTCGGCGCCGTCCCCGCCGAACCCGCCTGCCAGCGAGGTCTCACTCATCATGGGTCTCCTCCCCAAGGGCTGCGCATTTTCCCCATTGTCCCCACTTGATACGGGCAAGAGACGAGCCCATCGGCGAACGAACGCACCCAGCATGGCCGGGGCCATCAGCCCCGGACGCGCGACCCTCGAGCTTGCGCCAGGCCATCGTGCTACCATGCTTTGGGCAAAAAGACGCCCGCGGGCAAGCCCTGCGGGGCACAAGGATTGGACGGCACAACCATGAACGTGGCACAGGCCCTCGAGCACGCGAACGCGCTCGTGTTCCCTGAGATCGTCTACTGCGGCGGCTTTACCGCGATGGACGCGGAGCGCCAGAAGAACGAGGAGGCGCTCGCGACGCTTCGCGACGAGTACGCCAAGAACGACAACCCCGGCTTTGGCTACGACGTCATCCGTGACCTCGCCGACCGCAACCGCGAGCTGTGTGACCAGATTGGCATCGAGCGCCTCAACAACACGCGCGACTCGAGCCTGGCGCGCGGCATGAGCGACTTCGACCTGTGCGCGGGCGTGGCGGCCCTGCAGAAGCGCAAGGCCTCGACCGTCGTGCGCGAGGTGGGCGGTGACCGCAACAACCTGGGCGTGGCCTACGTCACCAAGCCCATCCGCGGCACAGTGCTGGGCATCGACATCGAGACGACCGACCGCTACCCCGACCGCGGCTACATCATCAACGTGGGCTTCGAGCTCATGGAGCTCACGGCAGACGCCGCCCCCACCGACGCCGAGGCGCACTTCTGCGGCATCCCCGACCTCTATGCCGAGAAGGGCGTGCCGCTCGAGCGCATCCACCACATCTCATGGGCAGACGTCGAGGGCAAGACCCCCTTCCGCGAGGACAAGAAGCTGCAGGCAAAGCTGCTCAAGCTCATGCGCAAGTACCCCTACATGGCCCACAACGCCGCCTTCGAGGACTCCTGGTTCACGCTGCACCTCGACGGCTACGCCGAGGCGCGCCGCGCGGGCAAGATTGTTCCCGTCGACACGCGCGACATCTGCCGCCAGCTCGACCCCGAGGTAAAGACGCTGCCGCGCGAGTCGAGCCCGGCATCGCTCGAGAACTGGGCGCGCCGCCGCGGCACGCTCGCCGCAGCCGAGGCCGAGGTGCACCAGGGCCTCGATGACACCGAGCTCATGCTGCGCACCGTGCAGGCCG
>NZ_CEVYAT010000220.1:0-1614 GCF_982402205.1 Parolsenella sp.
GCGGCATGGTGGCCGCCCACCAGTACACCCTGAAGCGTCCCGTCGACCTCACGGGCACGGACGAGGCGCGGGCAAGCTGGGAGGCGTACGACCGCCTGGCCTCGGTCTCGGACATCGACGAGCTGGGCCTCACGGGCGACGAGCGCGCCGACTTCGTGCGCAGCCTCGCGCGCATCGACGAGGACGACCACGCGGTGAACCTCGCCGCCAATTCGAGCGAGGCCATCGAGCAGGCCGAGAGCTACGGCATCTACCAGCTGCAATATGACCGCGGACAAGACGCGGGCTACGAGGGCCTGAGCGTCTATGGAATCCGTGAGGACTCCCGCTACTGGAAGGGGCTCGACGTCGCGGGCGGGCGCGTCGTCGTGGGCGCGGGCATCGCAGACAAGTACGGCCTGGGCGCGGGCGACACGATTACCCTCTGGGACAAGTACACTGACACGACCTATCGCCTCAAGATCGACGGCACCTGGGGCACCAAGTCCGACCTCAACGTCTACCTCGACCTCGACACCTTCAACACGCTGCTGGGAAACGCGAGCGGCTACTTCAACGCAATAGCGAGCGACGAACCGCTCGACATCGACGCGCGCTGGCTCGCGAGCGAGCTCACGCCCGCGGACATGGACAAGATTGGCGAGCAGATGACCGACTCGATGGGCAACATGATGTACCTGCTGATGGGCATCGCCGTGTTCATCTTCCTCATCTTCATCTACCTGCTCACGAAGGCCGTCATCGACCGCAGCGCGCGCAGCATCTCGTACATGAAGGTCTTTGGCTACCGCGACCGCGAGGTGAGCCACCTCTACGTGCGCTCGATCACGTGGTGCGTCGTAGCGTCGCTTTTGCTCACGCAGCCGCTGCTCATCGGTGCGCTCACGGCGATCTTCCGCTCGATGCTCTACGCCTACAACGGCAACATCGAGATCTTCGTCCCCGCGGGCGCCATGGCCCAGTGCGTGCTCACGGGCTTTGCCACCTACGTCGTCGCGGCGCTTCTCCACCTGCGCTCGATCCGCCGCATGCCGATGTCGCTCGCCCTCAAGGTCCAGGAGTAGCGCAGCAGGGTGTGGGTCGACGCGCGCGGCGGGGCGGGCCGAGCGCCGACTCGCCCCGCTCGCCGCCCACCTACAGCTCGTCGAGGCCTAGCGCCGCCGCGTAGGTGGCCTGCGTGAAGGTCTCGACGAGCTTCCCTTCTCACAAAGGGGGCGGGTTGGCACCTGCGCCAGCCCGCCCCCGCACGCGGCGAATGCCTACTTCCAGCTTGCCTCGAGAATCGCGGTGACGTCGTCGACCGAGAGCTCGACCGGGTCGTGGCCAAAGAGCGCGCCGTTGGTCGTGATGGCGTTCTCGGCAACGGCGGGCAGCTCGTCTCGGGTGATGCCCCACTCGCTCATGGCAAGGCCGTCCATGCCGCACTCACGCTTGAGGCGCGCCAGCTCGGACACGAAGGCAGACGGGCCCTGCTTGGCGACCTCGTCCTCGCTCGCGCCCATGAGGCGGGCCATCTCGACGTAGCGGTCGTCGCAGGCGTGGGCGTCGATCATGTGCTGGTGGTAGGCGCACGCGATCATGATGAGGCCCGCGCCGTGCGGCAGGTCGTGGTGG
>NZ_CEVYAT010000221.1:0-1608 GCF_982402205.1 Parolsenella sp.
CAAAGATAGTGGGCTTCTCGTTCATCCTCGAGCTCGCGTTCCTCAACCCCCGCGAGGCCATTGGCAAGGAGTTCCCGCAGGACATCTTCTCGCTCATCAAGGTCGACTAGGACTTATGGCCGGGGTGGTGGGCGCACGCTCGACCCCAGTTGGCCCCACGGCTTGTCAGATGGCGTATGATTTTGCCGGTCAGGGTGCGGCTCAGCCCACCTAGCCGGCTTTTTCTTGCAATCGAGAGACGAGGAGCTAGCGTGCAGGTGTTCGAGAATCCCATCAGGCGCAGGCTCTCGCGCAGGTTCCAGGTGAGCCTCGTGTGGGAGGGCGCCCTCGTGGGCCTCTTTGCCGGCGCCCTCGTGACGCTCTACCGCCTTGCCCTCACACAGGGCGAGCGCATCCTGCGAGCCATCGTAGCGAGCTGGGCGAACAACCCCGTCATGGCGGTCGCATGGTTCGTCGCCCTGGCCGTCATGGCGGTCGTGGTGGCGCTTCTCGTGAGGTGGGAGCCCGCCACCTCGGGCTCGGGCATCCCGCAGGTCGACGCCGAGGTCATGGGTGCCATGGACGCGCCCTGGTACCGCGTCATCGCCGCCAAGTTCGCCGAAGGTACGATTGGCGCCCTCGGCGGCCTGTCCCTCGGCCGCGAGGGCCCGTCGGTGCAGCTTGGCGGCATGGCCGGCAAGGGCGTCTCGCGCATCCTCAAGCGCGGGAGGGGAGAGGAGCGCCTGCTCGTCACCTGCGGCGCGGGCGCAGGCATGGCCGCGGCGTTCCACGCGCCCCTCACCGGCGTGATGTTTGCCCTCGAGGAGATTCACAAGACGTTCAACGCGCCCCTGATTATCTCGGTGATGATGAGCGCCGTCATGAGCGACTACGTGACGAGCCAAGTGCTGGGCCTTCAACCGGTCATCAGCTTCAGGCTAAGTGAGATCATCCCTCACGAGGCCTATGCGCTGCTCATCGTCTTTGGCCTCGTCATGGGCGTCGTGGGCGCGGCCCACAACATCGGCATGTTTGCGCTGCAGAACCTGCTGTCGCGCATCCGCTACCGCCATGCCTGGCTACGCTACCTCATACCGTTCATGGTCGCGGGCGGGGTGGCCCTTCTGGCGCCCGAGCTCATGTGTGGCGGCGACGCGATTCTCGAGATGCTCATGAGCCCCCAGGGGCTCTCGATTGGCACTCTGGTGCTCGTCCTGCTGGGCAAGTATCTCTTCACGGGCGTCTGCTTTGGCGCGGGAACGCCAGGCGGCACGCTCTTTCCGCTGGTCATCATGGGCACGCTCGCTGGCGCCATCTTTGGCATGGGCGCCACGCGCGTCCTGGGCATGAGCGACGCCTTCGTGATGAACTTCATGGTGCTCGGTATCGCCGGAATGTTCGCGGGTGCCATTCGAGCGCCGGTCACGGCCGTCGTGCTCGCCTTTGAGCTCACGGGGAGCCTGGAGCAGCTGCTGTCGCTTGCGATTGTGAGCGTCTTCGCTTACGTGACCGCCAACCTGCTGCAGGTCGACGCCTACTACGAGCACCTGCTGGCACGCCTCCTTGGCACCACGACCGACGAGGCGCACGAGCACTGGGGGTCGCACGGCCGCCAGCTCCACTCATACG